>DADO01000061.1:0-144 GCA_002509325.1 Methanosarcina sp. UBA402
TCTACTTTTCGGATAGGCTCTAAACCAAATCCTTTTTCGCTCACCTAATACTCAATCCTTTAATTATCCAAAGTATTTATTGAGTTTTCATAACATTTTATTTTCTTCCAATTTTTAATTTTTCAGTTTTTCATTCTGTTCAAT
>DADO01000061.1:380-4914 GCA_002509325.1 Methanosarcina sp. UBA402
TCATTCTGTTCAATCTTATTATTCATTTATTCTTTTATTTTTACTCTTTATTTACATTTTTTAATAGCAGCTTTTCTTAATATTTATGAAAGCCACATTTTTGATAATTTTTTGCAAATACTGTTAATTATAAATATTTTTATTCTCTATTGTACCCTGCAGTATAAAAAAGAGATTAAATATAAAGCTGGTAAATCATAAATAATGTAAAAATTTCATAGATGACCCGGATTTAGAGCAAATCTTTTATAATTTCAATATATTTCAGTTAACCGTCCACCAATGTGGAATTCGATGTGAGTTGAGATGAATAAGATGAATAACTTCATCAAATTACAACTTAATTCATAGGATAAAAGCTGAGGTAGTTTAGGGTATGAAAAAATACGATGTAATTGTTGTCGGAGCTGGCATAAGCGGACTTCTTGCAGCTCTGACGCTTTCAAAACATGGAAAAAAAGTTATTGTTCTCGAGAAAAAACGGCATCTCGGTGGGAACTGCAATAGCTACATGGTAGATGGCTATCAGGTAGATACAGGAGCACACGCCATAACACACCTTGCTGAAGGTCCCTTGAGGAGATTGATGGACAATTATTTTGATTATCTGCCTGTATTTGAGGACTATGGGCGCTATTACGTCAGAACTGAAAATGCCTTTGTCAAAGTTCCCTCCAACCTAAAAGATTTTGTGACTTTTGATGTGCTCCCCAGAAAGGACAGGGTTTTACTTTCACAAACTCTGACAAAGGCTTTTACCCTATCTTCATTCGGAATAGATCTTTCTGACAAGTCAGTATACGATTTTCTGCCAAATGGCCTTTCAAAAGAAACCTACGATTTCGTAGATACAATATCAGCTTTTCTATCGGGCAGGTCAATGAAAGAAACCTCTGCCCAGCGCGTCCTGTCAGGAAGCAGTTTTGTTAGGGATAGCATCACCCAGGAACAGTTTGATGCAATGATCGGGAGACTGGAGACTAAAAAGACCCAGTCTGCAGAGTCTATCCTTGCCTCAATCCTTCCGTATCATCTCCATGCTTCCCTTCAGGCCAGGATGACCAGGGTCACTCAACCCTTTACCTCCCTTGAAAGGCTTGCAACAAATGAAGTAAATTACTCACAGGGCTACCCAAGAAAGGGCTTAATATCTTTGCTCAACGCTATCCTTTACTCCCTTCCGGAGTCCGTTGAGATCAAAAAGGAATGTGAGGTTAAATCCATCCTAGTGCAGGACGGAAAAGTCTCAGGCGTGGAAGCCGATGAAATCTATGCCTCTGACCTTGTTATCTACACAGGTTTTGCAACCGAGCTTCCCAGGCTTATAAAAGATCTCCCCCAGGAATATACGGCACATCTGGGAGGAATAGTCCACAGCAAAAGCCTGACTATCTGGCTTGGGCTGGAAAGAGAGCTTCCCGAGTTCAATTATACAGGTTCCGAGATCTGGTTCAAGGATTTCGCCTACTGGGCAATGCCTATCAGTAACTATGATCCCTCGCTCGCCCCCCAGGACAAACAGCTTATAGGTTTTTCCTTCGTAATCGACGAAAATAAAAGTGAGGAACATGAGCTTAAAAAAGCCTACAATATGATTTTCCGTGCCCATCCGAATCTCGAAAAGCATGTAGACATGCAGCACGAACAGATAATGATTCCCGAAAAAGCCGCTGTCACAATTAACGGGAAATTTGCAGATATCCGGACCCCTGTTAAAAATCTCTATGTAGCGGGCACAGATACTGATAAACGCAGCATGGGAATCACGCGAGCTTCATACTCAATCATCGAATTTTTAAAGATCCTTAATGAAGATGGAAATCTCCATTAAAATATCTGCTCTGTGTTAGAACAGGTAAAACGCATATGAAATAAGAACAGGTAAAAGAATCGTCACCTGGTTAAAACTGAAAAAGTGGTCGATGTTTTGTTAAAATTTCATGCAGGAGGAAATAAAAATAAGCAGCTTTTCGAAGCTTAAGGGAATTCTCAGCCTTATTTCTGGGATAACAGGTGTACTTATATCCCTTTCTTTCTGGTTCGGTACAGAAAGCCTGTTCTTAACCTCTTTTGCAATACCTTTTTCCATCCTTGGATTATCCTGGCTAGGTCCCAGCTAAAAGAATCCGAAGATGCAATTGCGAAAGCAGGACTTATAGTAAGTGTTTTTGGCTTTCTGCTCAATATTGCATCCTTTATCTTTTTTCTCATCTTTTTCAGGTAAATGTGGAGCTTATTGAACATTTTAATTGAACACTTTTTCTGGACATTTTAATTGAACGATCTATTGAACGATTTATTGAACAATTTCAGTCAAGCCCTTCTCAGATTTTCCTTATCGCTAAGGTAAGAAAAAAATCCTTCATGAGTGTTTTTTCCCATGATAAAGCTCATATTCTAACATATCCATACTTACTTGAGAGAACCTGGGGGCATGAAGGATTCTACCGCTCGATGAAAACGAAGCATTGGAACTGGGACTTTCTCTGGTTGAAGAAAAGAATGAAGCCGAGATTAGAGAAGTCCTTAACTACCTCTCCGAACTTGCAGTGAGATATGCAAAAGAAGGACAGGAAAACGATGCAAAAAGATTAATTGAATATATAAAAATAATAGGAAAAAAAGCAGCAATTGCCGGGCTTGAATCTGTTGTTATCAAAACGCTTCTGCTTATTCCTCCAGTCGCCAGAGAGGCGTGCAGGCAGCACATGGAAAATGCTCTTGTGAGCATAGCACTTGCACTTGGAGTAATTGGAAAAGAGGCAGCAGGACAAAAAATGGAGCTTCCTGCAAAAATCGCAGCCTTTTGCCTTGGAGAGATGGGAAATACCGCAGCCTCCAAAAGAGTTAAAAAAGAAACAATTGCAGTTATTTTTGCTCTTGGGGAAATTGGAAAAAGCGTTACTTGGCAGAGATTGGGCGATGTCGCAAGCAGCACAGTAGCCCTTCTTGGGGAAACCGGGAAGGTTGCAGCTACTCAGGAATTTGAGGATGCAGCGTTAAATGCCGAATTGTTACTACAGGAGATCGGAACCGGGGCTATTGAAAAAAACCTGAAAGAAACCGCGAATATAAGCGTCCGTTCTATTCATGATATAGGGAAAACTGCAGACATGCAGGGGCTTGATAAGGCTTTGCTCCAGGCAGCCTATTCGCTTGAAACAATCAAACTTAATGCCGAGGACCGATACCTGATGAGCGCATCTATTATTGCCGAAGTAGCTCTCCTGCACTTTGAGGGAATCGAATTTAGGGGACTGGAAGACAAACTGAGTAAACCTTCCAGGGGAAAGAAGAAATTTCCAGGTACTAATCTATAAATCTTTTCGCTCAGGTCATCATTATTTATACTAAGCTGATCAATTCGATAACAAATCGCGATACCTACCTCTTCACAGGAAAAGGAGTTCAGGCAGGATTGTCTGGCATTAGGGTGCCTTTTCCAGATATAGGGACTTTTAGTGGGGTGTTCTGAACGTCTATTTTAAACGAAACTGGGGCAACTGATCTCGGGCTAACTTCAGTTAAAGATAACGATGAGCTTGGTGTACTACGTTCCATAGATTTCCTTATGGAACGAGGGACTGAATATATAAATAAAAGACTTGAGCCCGATGCAAAAAAAACCGTTATCTGCATAAGAGATATAGGTAGCGCGGCGGTCTCTCAAAAAATGGAAGTTGGGGTATTCTTATCGCTTTTTTCGCTTGGGAAAATGGCTGAAATTGCAAGAGAGCAGAAAATGACTGATACCGGTTTAAGCATCCTTTACTCTCTCTGTGCCATCGGAAAAGCGGCTGTTGGACAAAATATGGAATCAGCGGTCAGGATCGCAGTCGCTTATCTTGGGGAAATTTCAAATTCCGCGTCGGTTCAGAAATCAGAAAGAGAGACTCTGGCTGCAGCCCTGGCTATAGGGTCCATAGGAAAAGAAACTTTTGGGTATCAGAGTATCAGAGTTCCTGAAAACGGAGGATTTCTCCCTCCAAAATCATATATCATTTTATCCCAACCTGATGGAAAAGAGGCGATTATCTTCTCTGGAGAATTTTCGGGTATTTTCAGTCTGCTTGTTCAACAGGGAGGAGAAAACGATTTCCTTCAGTACATTCCTGCTCCTTCGGAAAACGAATTATCTTATACGGATTTTAGTGACTTTGAAAACCTAATCATAAAAGCTACTAATTCTCTGGAAACTATGATTTTCGAAGCTAAAGAAAAATTTTTAATAAGCCACATGCTTATGACAAAACTTGCCCTTGATACCTTCAATGGCTCGGAATATATACACGAAGCCGAATCTCTTGATTGAAAACTTCAGAAAAGTTGAAGTGCCAGTCGCTCCAAATAATCTCGGTCTTATTTTCGGTTCAGAAAAAACCTTGATATAACCTTAATTTGACAGATGCATACATTTTCTAATGTACAAATGGGCTTTCTGCGTCTATTTTATTCATACTATTCAAAGTGGTACTTCAGTAATATTCGGTTGATATTATATAATAGGAATAATAATAATATTATATTTAATGGG
>DADO01000241.1:0-6554 GCA_002509325.1 Methanosarcina sp. UBA402
CCTCCCTTACCCTGAATAGATACGTCATTAGATTGATAAATTCATTAGAAAAAGAAGTTAAGCTTCTCCTATTGAATGTCCGTTGATTCGCGCCCCCTAACAGTCTATGAAAAAACCATCAGAAGGCGGCATATCTGATGCAGGAAAAGAAAATTCAATCCCAACAAGCCCGGTGTCAGGCAGATAAGGACTCATTCAGATGTGAGCTTATAAGCTTTAATGAAGTCTTGCGGCTTTCTAGAATTCTTGCCCGAAATATCAAGGCTTCCGGCTATATGCCTGACCTGATTATAGCCATAGGGAGAGGAGGCTATGTCCCTGGGAGGCTGATTGCCGATTTTTTGCTCTTCAATAACCTTACCTCAATGAAAATCGAGCATTATGCACGAGCTGCAGACATGCGGGAAGAAGCTAGGATAAAATTTCCTATTCCTGTAGAGATAAAAGGAAGAAGAGTTCTGATTATCGATGATATAACCGACACCGGTGAAACACTCAACCTTGCAGTGGACTACGCCCAGAGCCTTAAGCCTGCAGATATCAGGACTGGAGTGCTTCAGCACAAGACCTGCTCGGCTTTCACTCCTGATTTCTATGCCCAGAAAATTATCAAATGGCGCTGGATCATTTACCCCTGGGCCAGATATGAAGATCTGGCAGGATTTGCAGAAAAAATCCTCCTTAACAGAACCCTCGATCTTTCTCAAATTATAGCCGAATTCAAGCACAGGTATGGGCTAGATCTCAGAGAACCTGAGCTTTTGGAAATTTTGGATGACCTGACTGAAAGGGGAGAAATCGAGAAAAGTAAGGTGGATGTTCCTGTGTGGCGTATCTCAAGAGATAAATCATAACCAGTTGCGCTATTTAACCAGTTGCGCTATTATTCCTGCATCGTGTCTTTCAGTACATTTATAAGGCTGACAGGGTCTGGTTTTTATAAGGTTGATAGGATCCTGGGTTTATACTCAAGATAATTGCTTTGGCATGAAAGTGTTTTCAAGTATTTTCATTTCTTTGTGCCTGTTATTCGAAGAATTTCATATGCGTTTTATCAATTAGCCTGAACTTTCCTGCCATCCCTCAGAAGCTCTCAAATGCCATAATCAATCAAGAGGTGAAGAGGAAAGAATCAACCACTGGGTATGAGAAAAGTGAGAAATGAGAGTAGAAGACTCTACTCTCTATTGAGTTTCATAGCATATCAACTACTGATATTAACAGAAATGTAAAATAAGGTTGGAGATAAGAATTCAGTTGGGAGATACTTTTAAAGAAATAGATATCAAATTAGATTAGGGATTTTAAAAGCTAATTTGAGGCCCTGTCCATATATAGAGCTAAAAGGAATATTTTTTCATATTAAAGCTAAAAAAAGAATGGTTTCTAACATATAGAGCCGAAAGGAACGGATTCTAACATATAGAGCCAAAGGAGATGGTATCTCACCTTTTCTATTAGACTTTCCGGAAAAGCCGGTCGCCCGGGAACGTCAGCTAGAGCCTGGAGTCCTGAGATCAATTTATTTCCAGCAGGAACCCCAGCAGGAACTACTGAAACACATAATTTCAGTTTTACTCTTTCTTTTCCACACAGATGAGCTCTTCTGCATACGGCAGCGTCTCTTTTATCCAGGTGCAGAAATCCCTCCACTCATCAAGTTTGTGGTAGCGGCGCTGGAAGTAAATATTACGGAGCTCAGCGTAATTGGTTATAACTGTCCTTTTCTGCATATACGCGCTTGGGAGGTCCTGGACGAGTTCCCTGAAAACGGTTTTCCGATACGCATTATCTTCTTCACTGTCTCCCTCGCGGGATTTGTAAGCTTTGATAAGATCATTCAGGTGTCTGATCTGGTCATTTCTGTAATCTGTCAGCGTATCAAAAGAAAAATCATGAGGAGCGAGTTCCCTGCTTGTCAGCTTGTGCATTGTTGAGGTAGAATTTTTTTCTGCGAATTTGTAGGTGTCAAACTCCTTCCACCAGTAAAGGGGAGCTGTGAGGTCAAAACAGACCGTTATGAACCTCATAAACTTGCCGTGCTCGGTTCCTGCAAGGGTCAGGCGCTGGGCCAGGTTCAGGTCCTTTTCTCCAAGCTTGCAGTTTCCTGCCTCATCAGGCTCACTGCTGTCCATAAGGTGCCAGGAGTTCATAGGATTCCGCATGCCAAGAATTGCATAATAGATATTGTATGTACCTTGTAACTTCATCTCAATCATAAAAGCGCCTCTTAAACCCATTAATAAACAATTTATAAATTTATTGTTGTAAATAACTTATAAATCGACGTGGTAAACAACTTATAGATTTATCTATGGTAAATAAACTAACTAACTAACATAAGCCAACTCATATTCATATAAGCTAACTGATATTAAAGAATCGGAAACTGAGTATGAAAACTAAGGGGGAAGTCATTCATTCTTTTAGGGGAAATTATTTAGGAGAATCATTGCCCTTTTAACCCATGCTTTATTCTATCAGATATAACCTTTCTGCAACTTCCGGCTATTTCTACTTGACAATAAGCGGCAAGATTGCGTATTATCAGTTTGAGCCTGTTAAGTACGAGCCTGCTAACTCAAGTAAATTCATAATCTCATTTAGAAAACAGCCAAAAACCTCTTCTTGAACCCAGACTGTTCTTAAACTAGAAACCAAAATGAAAAAAACACTAAAATGAGATGACTCCTACAGAACCCTTTTACCTTGTAATTCTGATTTTTACAGGCGCATTTACAGGCATTATCTCGGGCCTGCTGGGCGTGGGAGGAGGCTTTGTCATGACTCCTGTCCAGTACTGGCTTTTGCAGGAAACCGACCTGCAGCCTGACCTGGCTATACGGGTAGCTCTCGGCACAAGCCTTTTTGTGGTCTTGCTAAACGCCGTAAGTGTCACTCTAAAGTATCAGCAAAAACATGCAGTCCTGTGGAAACAGGCAATAATTATGGGAATCTCAGGTTCGGTTTTCAGCTTTGGAGGAGCAGCCGTAGCTTCTTACCTCTCAGCTTCAACACTGAGCACAATTTTCGGGGTCGTGGTCATAATCGGAGCCCTCAGAACTTATATGATGCCTGCAGTAAGAGAAAAAGATGAAATCAGCTCCAATCCAATACCTTATATTCTTGCTGGCATTTCCATAGGTTTTTTCTCAGGGCTTCTTGGGATCGGCGGAGGGGTCATTGGAATCCCAATTATGCTGATTTTTCTGAATTTTGATATGCGAAAAGCCGTCGGAACCTCGGCTGCGGTAATAATTTTTACTTCTTTTGGAGGGTCGATCGGATATATAGCCAACGGCTGGGGACAGCCAGGACTTCCTCCCTACTCTCTTGGATACATAAATCTTATTGACTGGATTTTACTTGCTGTCCCGGGCTTTCTCGCAGCAAGAAGAGGAGCTGAATTTGCCCATCTGGTAAATCCAGAGCACCTGAAACATCTCTTTGTACTTCTCATGATTTACATAGGGCTAAAAATGATAGGATTTTTTTGAAAACTGAACTTCTGGAAGGAAGCTTTAGAAATAAAAGTTTGAGATAAAATTTCACTCAGGCGCTTTCGATAGCTTTTACAGGGTCGAGTTTTGCAGCTTTTCGCGCAGGGTAGATGCCCGAAATTATATTGATTATGAAAGCGAAGAAAGCCGCGTATACAAAATTAAGGGGTTCGACTTCAAGAGGCAGGGTCTGAAGCCCGAAATACATCTCTTGCGGGACTTCGATTGTGTAGCTCTGAAGTACGAGAATTGCAATGTAACCGAGAATAATACCAAACACCAGACCAATGGCTCCAAGGATAACGGACTGGAAAAGAAAGAGAGCCATAATGCTTTTTTGAGAGGCTCCCATAGCTTTCAGGATGCCGATTTCCCGGGTTCTCTGGGCTACAATGGTAATCAGGGTATTTACGATCCCGAAACCTGCAATCCCATAGATTAATAGGTAAAAGAGATTTACGAGAACCCTCTGAGTATTCAGGAGATTCAGGATCTCTGCATTTGTTTCAAGCCAGCTGACGGCATCAAGCCCGGACTCTCTTTCAATTGAACTTGCGATAACCTCAGCCTGGTAAGGGTCTGCAACCCTGACTCCAATTGTGCTTACAACACCCGGTTCGTTGAAAAAATGCTGCACCGAATCAAGCCTTGCATAAGCTGTTACCTCATCTGCCCCAGTCCCGGTATGAATAAGCCCTATAACCTTAAAGGAAGTAGTTTGTGAGCCTGGAAAAACGGCATTCACGCGATCTCCCAGCTGAACCTCAAGATTTTCTGCAAGCTTATCCCCAAGTACAATTCCATGTCTTGTATGGACAAGCGACAGGAAGCTCCCTTCTATAACATCCTCACGTACTCGCATAACCGCATCTTCAGCCTCAGGTTCAACCCCCTGAAGTGAAATTCCTTCGGCATTATCCCGGTATTCCAGCGCTGCCTGGCCCTGGTATTTGGGAGATACTGCTATAACTCCTTCTTTTTCGGCAATCCGAGCTGAATTATACCTGTAAAGATGAATAAACTTCTCTTCTTCATTTTGAGGGGTTATAACGATATGCGGGTTATTCTCAATGCTCGACTGTACGAGTTCCGCTTGAAAACCAGAAAGCATAGCCATCATTACCGTAATAACAGCTACAGCAAGGGCAACTGCCAGAATGGCAAAAGAAGTTTGCCTTCTTCTGGACAAAATCTGCCTCAAAGCGATTTTCAGTTCGTACACTGGACAAACTCCTGTTTGGATAAATCCTATCTGGATACCCGATCTGGATAAAACTCTTCTAAGAATAACTTCTCGCCTTTGCTTCACCAGACTCTACTTCAGATTTTCAAAATTTTTGGGCGTCTGAAAATTGTTCTATAATTATTCTTGTGAAGCTGGTTATAAATCAGTTTCCAATACTCTAAGGAAACAAATTAAAAAACAAGTTGAGAAAGTTTATAGAATTATAGTAAATAGAAAAAGTAAAAAGTTAAAAAAGTAAAAAGAAGGAGAAAAGAAAAAATAAAGAAGTTATATCTGCACGTAGTGTGCAACATCACCCAGTTCTTCCTCGATTCTGAGGAGCTGGTTGTATTTTGCAGTCCTTTCTCCACGAGCCGGGGCTCCGGTCTTGATCATTTCTGCCCCTATAGCAACTGAGATATCCGAGATTGTGGTGTCTTCGGTTTCGGCAGAACGGTGGCTCACTACTACGGTGTAGCCGTTCCTGGAAGCCATGCTTGCGGCATCAAAAGCTTCAGAAAGTGTCCCGATCTGGTTGATCTTCAAGAGAAGTGCGTTTGCAGCTCCCATATCAACGCCTTTTGAAAGCCTTTCGATATTTGTAACAAACAGGTCATCACCAACAATAATCGTATCCCAGAGCTCATTGGTCAGGGCTTCGAAATCCTCGAAGGCTTCTTCATAGAAGGGATCTTCAATAGAAAGGATAGGATAAGAATTCACAAGTTCGACGTAGTAATCTATCAGTTCGAGAGCCGATAGTCTCTTTCCATCGATCGTATAGAACCCCTCTTCATAAAACTCGGAGGCTGCGGCATCAAGCCCGATTGTAACCTCGGAATCAGTGTAACCTGCTTCCTCAATGGCTTCAACAAGGGCATCAAGGGCTTCGGTTGATTCACTCATCTTGGGGGCATACCCTCCTTCATAGCCCACATTGGTAGAAGATCTGCCGTATTTCCTTTCCAGTAGCTTTCCAAGAACGTGATAGATTTCTGCCCCAATCTGTAGAGCTTCATAAAAAGTCTCCGCACCCTTTGGCTGAATCATGAATTCCTGGATTGCAAGCTCGTTGCCTGCGTGTTTGCCCCCGTTAAGGACATTCATTGTGGGCACTGGCAGGGTAAAAGCATTTGAGCCTCCGAAATAGCGATAGAGAGGAAGATTGAGGGAATCTGCAGCTGCTTTTGCAACAGCCATGGATACCCCAAGAATAGCATTTGCCCCGAGGTTTGATTTGTTATCGGTCTCGTCGAGCTCAATCATAATTTCATCGATTTCTCGCTGGTTTCGTACATCAAGCCCAAGCAATTCCTTCTGGACGATGGTGTTTACATTCTTTACTGCGGTAAGAACTCCTTTTCCTCCATATCTGTTAGGGTCTGCATCGCGCAATTCCAAGGCTTCATTTGTACCAGTGGAAGCCCCTGACGGAACACTCGCTCTGCCAAATCCCTTTGGTGTAAACACATCAACTTCAATAGTGGGATTTCCCCTTGAATCCAGGATCTCCCGAGCATGTATCTTTTGGATTTTATATTCTCCAGAATCCTGCTGTAGACCGATATACGACATCATTTCACCCTTTTTAATCTCTGACTTATCTATACATATATTCTGTTATTTGAAACTTAACCTTAATTTGAAGCTTATTTTAAACTTAACCGTTACATGTTCGAGTTGTATTTAATTCTTTATCTCATTAACGCGAACAATTTTAATTAAGTTTTACGCTATTTTCTCATAAAAAACCCTATATTCTCATAGGAAACTCTATTTTTTCATAGGAAATTCTAATTCACACTTAAAGATTAATTCTAATAAAGATT
>DADO01000241.1:6804-9145 GCA_002509325.1 Methanosarcina sp. UBA402
ATTCTAATAAAGATTAATTCTAATTCACACTTAATAATTATATGTTGAATCCCTGTGTGTTGAACCCCTGAATCCAGAAATACTTTGTATCAGACATCTGGTATTTGTACCTGCGTAAATCTAGATGTGTTATTTTCAAATGTCTGCAGGAGATTTTCTTACTTTATAACCCTTAACTCAAGCTTATCGAGTTTCATGGATGCTCATTCTCTGTAAATGCTAACTTTAGACGTTCTGGTCAGGATTACAAAGTCGGTTTTTTTCGGAGATTTGTCAATAAGAGCTTTTATATTAAAACTTTCCAAAAAACGGCTTTAGTAGGGTTAGATAGCTTTTTTACTCCTTAACAATACCCAATTTATTTAAAAAAACAATTTTATCTACATAAAATATATAAACATGAAAGTATTATTCACTTTCGATGACTGACGATTCTCCAGTTAATTTGACCGAAAAAGAGCATTCAATTATTGATATGCTTCAGAGCCTGGGACTCCCGAGAACGGAGGCCACCGCGATCGTATGTCTGAAAGACTGTAGTGAACTCAGGTCCCTTCACATTGAACATTTATCAGGGCTGAGGCAACCGGAAGTGAGTGTAGCTATGCGTCCTCTGAGAGAGAGGGGCTGGGTTGACGAAAGGTCTGAAAAGAAGAGTAAAGGAAAAGGCAGGCCTGTGAAGTATTACCAGTTAACAGTGCCCTTCACAGAAATTGTAAAGGTTCTTGAAGAAAAATATTTAGAAGAAAATAATGAAAAAATAAATGCGCTCAAAAGGCTTCGAGAACTGGAGATAATATCACAAAACTTAGCTTGATTAAGCTTAAGGAAAACTGCCAGATCATTTTGCAGGGCTTTATTAACTGTATTATAAATATCGCATAATTCTCGCTAAAAATTCTCGCTATTACTCAAGCTTTCGAGCACTGCTTATAGCGCCTGTTTTGCTCAAATATCATTCAAGATCTGGAACCTGCTGAAAACTTACAGGAGCAAAACCATGTTCTTCATCTGGAATTCTTCTGGCAGAAATCCCTTCCAGTTCGAAGACAAAAGCCTCAACTACCATAAAAACTTCGCTTTCACCTCGCAAGCAACCGAGTTTCAGGTTGTCTCCTCTGCCCGCGCCTGCATGCAGGTGGATCTTCGGCTTTCCATCCTTTAAAAAAATATTTCCTATTCCTAGAATCTCATGAACATCATCAAAGCCGGACCATACAGGTTCAGGAGGGGTTATGCTTTCTTTTGGGCCTGTAACAAACTTTGCTTCTTTTAATGCACCTAGCAGCATAAAAACCGCAGATTCGATCTGTTCCAGTTCAGCAAGTTTGATCAGTTCCAGAATCAGGTCTTCTCCGTGATCTATCCTAACGGTAAATACTCTGCCTATTCTTCCTTTTGCATACTCCATCTTTTCTCCTCACTGATCTGTTATTTTCCCATCCACAAGCTTGATAATCCTATCAGCTTTTGAGGCCAGGTCTTCATTATGGGTAACCACAATAAAGGTCTGATTATATTCCCGGTTCAACCGCCTGAGCAGTTCATAGATCAGGTCACCCGTTTTTGTATCAAGGTTACCTGTAGGCTCGTCCCCGAGAACGATTACAGGAGAACAGCTCAACGCCCTTGCTACTGCAACCCTCTGGTTCTCCCCTCCTGAAAGTTCACCGGGTTTGTGATCCATACGGTCTTCAAGCCCTACCTCTTTCAGGAGTTTTTCGGCAATTTCTTCTGCTTCTTTTCTGTTTTTTCCAGCAATCAAGAGCGGCATTATTACATTTTCCAGGGCCGTAAAATCCGGAAGCAGATGGTGGTACTGGAAGACAAAGCCGAGCATCCTGTTCCGCATCTCGGAGTGCTCTTTATCCGACATCTTTGTTACATCTCTGCCGTCTAGCAGGAGTGTCCCCGAACTTGGGGTGTCCAGCAGGCCAATCAAATGCATAAGAGTGCTTTTTCCTGAACCCGATGGTCCGACAATTGCAACAAACTCCCCTTTCTTTATTCTTAAATTTGCATTATCGAGCGCGCGAAATTCCATTCCGTTTTTATATATTTTTGTCAAGCTTTTAAGCTCGATAATTGGGCTTTCTTCAGTCATACTTTTCCTGTATTTTCAAAATTATTGTAATAAAAATAGAGGGGCTCTTAAGTAAAGAGCTTTTGGGCAGAGCGTAAGACCTTACGGAAAAACTCCTTTTCAGGCAGCTTTTTTTTATTTAGAGAGACAGTAGTTCCGAATACCCTTAGTTCCGAATACCCTTAGTTCCGAAACCTGTTTTTTACAAATGAAGGCATAATTAAAAAAGTATTGAAGACAATGGAGTCGTTTATCATG
>DADO01000051.1 GCA_002509325.1 Methanosarcina sp. UBA402
GCAATTTATCACGATTCTTCACTTAACCGAAGACGCATGGGATCGGCTCAATGATAATTTAATGAATGACAAACAAAAAGGAGCTTAATGTGAATCCAGATGACGGATCTTCAGAAAAGAGCCAGTCTGAGGAAGGAATACTCCCTGAACCTTTGCCTCTGGAAGCCTTTTTCCATAAGTACGGAATCGAGCGCAGCCATGCCGATAACGTGGCAAGGAATGCGCTTGAACTTTTTGACGTCCTTCGTTCTGTTCATGGATTGAATCCTGTGCTGCGAGAGTTTGTGGAGATCAATGCTCTTGTTCATGATATAGGCGTGGTTACGGATTTTGAAGACCATCACAAAGCTGGAAGAGATATTTTGCGCTTTCATCCGCCCTCTGAAGTACCTGAACGACTGTGGCCCATTATTTCCTGGACTGCTTTCCTGCATAAAAAAAAGATTGGAAAAAAGAAACTCCGGAAACTCAAAGAAAAAGGATTCGGGAAAATGTCCGAAGACCTTCAGGACCTTACCCTGAAAGTGGCTGCCCTTATCCGGCTTGCCGATGCCCTTGATTACAGCAGGATGGAAAGCAGGCTAGGAAAAGTCAAATTCGGGAAGCGAAGTATCAGGTTAGAGATCGAGGGGCAGGGAGCTGTAATTGATGCGGAAAGAATGGCAGAAAAAGGTGACCTCTGGCACCTTCTCTACGATACCAGGCTTGAATTCAAACCCGCGCCAAAGAAATAATCCCGCAAAGAGATAATCCCGCATCAAAGGTATAGACTACTCCTCTGATTAAAAGAACACCTGAAATCCTTTTTAAGCCTTTTTCCTTTCTGAATTTGATAAAAGGATTTATATGTAACCTAGAGGCAGGATATAAAGAGGTTCTTCGTTTACTGGCAGTTTAAGCACGCTTTTTACCTCTTCATCCTCAAAAGCCCCTATTGAACAGGTTCCTATCCCAAGTTCCACTCCCAGGAGATATATATTCTGCGCAGCGTGCCCGGCTTCCATATGTGTATAACGAAAACCTCTATTACCGTATTCGCTTGTAATCCGCGCATAGACTGCGGAGATCACAATTGAAACAGTAGCATTCTTTATCATTGTCTGAGAGAGAGCGGCTCTCGAAAGCTTTTCCCTGATATCACCTGAGATTTCCCGGACAAGGATGTGGTCTTCAGGAACGTACCTGTAAACTCCAGGTTCAAGCTCTTCGTTTCCTCCGGTAACGACATGAATCTCAAGCGGGTAAAGTGCGCCTGCAGAAGGCGAGGTCCTTAAACCCTCTCTCGAACTTATGCCCTGAGCTGCCCAAAGCAAACGAGAAATTATGGACTCAGAAATTTTTTTATCTTTATATTGACGTATTGATCTCCGCTTTGCAATGAGTTCTTCAATTCGGCTCTTGCCTGAAGCTTCCGGTTCGAGAAGCTTGATTTTCATAGGCAGGTCTGCAGAGCCAGGACTTCCAATATTTATTCCCATACTTATTCCCCCTTATTTGGTTTTACCCTTATTTGGTTTATACCATTTATAAAAAGAATTTATTAAATAAATAAGATAACTGTTTAAGAAAGATGACGAAAGATAACTGTTTAAGAAAGATGACGAAAGATAACTGTTTAAGAAAGATGACGAAAGATAACTATTCAAGATATTCGGGAACAGATACATATCTCTGTTTACCCAGGAATTCCTTAAATTTAAATTAAGGTCTGGAATTTGATCAGAGGGGTGGCTGAATGGAGTGACTGAATGGAGTGACTGAATGGAGTGGCTGAATGGAGTGGCTGAATGGAGTGGCTGAATGGGGTGGCTGAATAGTACTTCGCTCTTTTAAGGATGTTAAATTATATATAAAATCCTCTTAATTACTCTTATTGTGGAATACATTGTGGAATAAACACGATGGGGGAGTGAAATATAGCTGATAATACTGATAAAATTGTTGAAAATGTTCCAGGATCCTATTATTGTGATTATAGCTGTATAGCCTGTCATCTTTGTGTGGATACTTCACCAGCAAATTTCAAGATGAATGATGACGATTCCAATGCCTATGTATATAAGCAGCCTGAAGACGAGGAAGAAGAAGAACTCTGTGAAGAGGCATTAGAACTCTGCCCAGTCAATGCAATTGGCAATGACGGTTGAAGATATCTATTTGATCTAAGCCATTTCTCCTGGCTTTTATAGATTCTATCATTCTTTTCATCTTTTTGTTGTATTTATTACTTTTATCGTTTTTATTACCTTTTTCATTGCTTTTACTGCTTTTAAATATATTTTCGTCTCTTTATTCCTTCTCGATTTCGGAATAGATTCTGGAAAGTCCCTGCAGCGTGGAGTAACCTTTTCTAGTAATTATATAGTCTCCCCGTTCATTTCTCTGTAAAATCATGCCTGTTTCAAGCAATTTCTGGAGGTGAAAAAGCAGATTTCCGCCGCGCAGGCCTGTAAGTCTGGAAAAATCCGAAAAAGTTTTGCTTTCCCCAGAAAGCGCCTTGAGCATCAGGAGGCGCTGTCGGTTTGCTACCGGCTCGCAGACTTCAGAGACCAGCTTTTCAGGCTCGATTTCGCTAATATCGATTTTTTTATCCTCTTCTTCCCGGTCTTCATAAATCTGAAGCGAGCGCATGAGTTTGACCTGCTTTTCAAAAAGATTCGTAGCTTCCGAAAAACAAATTCTGCAGCTTGAGGTTTTTGCTTCCTTTTTAAATTCCCCCAGCCTGTCCCGGTACAGTTTTATGGTTTCAGCTTCGATCCTGCCCCTTCCAACAAGCCCTGCGGTTTCCTGCAAGAATTCCCGAAAAACCGTTTCACAAAAATCCCGCATCCTGCAGTCCGCTGTCATCAGGGTATGCATCCTCTCGCTTGCGTCCTCACAGAGGTAGTCTACCATGGGCTTCATAAAGCTCTTTCTCATCTCCTCAATCAACCCTTCAATGTGCTGCTGGTTTGCCCGCTGCAAAAACCGTGAGAACTCATTCCGCAGGGAGGTTACTTCTTCCTTAATAGAGTGAAGTTCCTCCAGGTAATAAATCTCTAAATTTTCGTTCGCTGTTTCCATTTTTTATTTACCTCGAAAAATTATCATTGACAACAGTTATGTTGGCAGCAGTTAACGTTGTAATAACACTGTTAATTGAAGGCACTATCAAAGATATTTATTAAATTGATAACTGAAAGCCTTCTTAACGATTGTTATTAAAGGTCATTTTTCTGTACAATCAAAATCCTGTATACAATTGTAACGCTCAAGTATATAAATATATACAACCTTCCTGATTTCGGTGATAAATCATGGAATTACAGGACATAAACAACTTCGTACAGACTGCAAATGAAGAACAGCTCAAAGCCTTTGGCTTCCTGGGCCAGTGGATGGCGGAAAATGTCCCTAAATACTGCACCTGCGCTTCAAAGTGCAATCAGAACTGTGAACTTGTAAAGGCACTCGGCGAAGCATTTCAGGCTGCCGGACAGAAACTACAGGGACAGTAAGCAGGGTAAAAAGTAGAAATAAGCAGAATTCTATTACATCTGCTCCCCTTCATTTCCCGTTTATTTTCCTTCTTTTTTTCATTTTTCACAAAACAATGTTGTAGTTTTTATAGGAGCCAGAGGATATATTAATTCAGAATCTAATCGGGGGAATTCAAAATGGAACCAACAAAGTCCAAGAGGGAAAGTTTTTGGGACGCAAAAACCTATGTATTCGTTACTGATAATACAAAACCTGCGATGAAGTGGGCTATATCCGAACTTAAAAGCCGGGGCAGGAATGTTTACGTCATTGACCTTTCTGAAAAACCGGAACCCGGTTCTTTAAGAACAGTATCCGAACTCCCAGCCGGGCTTGATCACGCAGTCCTGGGCGTCACAAAAATTGATCCGGATAATCTTATCCCTGCCCTGAAAGAGAAAGGCATAACTAAAATCTGGATTCACTGGAGGACCGAGACCGAAAAAGCCCTGGCAACCTGCAAGGCAGAAGGTCTTGAGTGCATGACCGGGCACTGTCCTATGATGTATCTTGGAAGTAGTTTCAGCATACACGGAGTGCACAGAGCGGTTGTGAAAATGACGGGAAAGTATTAAAAAGGATGGATTTGTTTCCGGAATCCTTGCTTATTCCAAGTTTTAAAACCCAGTTCCTATATTCCTTCGCGTAGTGAACGGCGTTTTCAGAATACAAATTCAAAAACCAATATCGACACACCAGGTCATTTAAACGCCAGAGATAACATGCTGTGAAGTAATTTCATTTTTCTTCCATTTCAGCCTTAAGAATCTGAATATTTTGTTCAACGATCTTGAAATTTGGATGAGCAGAACCAAGTTTATTCTTAAGTATCTCAAGTGCTCTTTGATAAAATGGGAGTGCTTTTTCATAATCTCCCATACTTTTATAGAGTCCTGCGAGATCGTTTAGTGTTGTTGCAACTGATGGATGTTGCGGACCCAGCACATTTTCACTAATGTCAAGTGCTCTTTGATAAAGTGGGAGTGCTTTTTCGTAATCTCCCATACTTTCATAGAGTACTGCGAGATTGTTTAGTGTTGTTGCAACTGATGGATGTTGCGGACCCAGCACATTTTCACGAATGTCAAGTGCTCTTTGATAAAGTGGGAGTGCTTTTTCATAATCTCCCATACTTTCATAGAGTCCTGCCAGATTGTTTAGTGTTGTTGCGACATTTGGGGGTTGCGGACCCAGCACATTTTCACTAATGTCATATGCTCT
>DADO01000185.1:0-17910 GCA_002509325.1 Methanosarcina sp. UBA402
TGAATCTTTCAAAGATGATTCAGCATTCTAAACCTCATTGTTCTAACAATCATCTAAAACCAAGGTCAGTCTTTAGCTCGGTGGTAGTTCACAATTATGTCTTCCGACCACTGTATCAAAAAACCTGACACCCGGCTCTTCAAGCTGGCTCTTGACAGGCTTGGGCTTGAACCCTGGGAAGTGCTCTCAATCGGCGACACACCCGAAAACGATATTTATCCACCCCAGAGCCTGGGAATGAACGCAATACACATCTGGGAGGCATGGAAATATACATAAAAAACAGGATTATAGAAAGATAGAAACTCCTATAGGAAGATAAAAAAGAGAACCTTATTCCAGTTGAATTCTTATCAGTTGAATTCTAATCATATCTGAGTTTATATATCCCTTCATTATACTATTTTTGGCTGAGCTGCTAGATTTGGCTGAGCTGCTAGATTTGGCTGAGCTGCTAGATTTGGCTGAGCTGCTAGATTTGGCTGAGCTGCTTGATTGGTTACATGCAGGTTGTTTTTCCGGATAAAGGCGAAGCCAGAGGAAAACAAATTCAACTTCAGGTAGGCGTTGAACACGAAGAGTTTTCACTACATCTAAAACCATATATATTTAAATAATCACAAGCACTCTAAACCCCAAGAAAATCTTACACTATTTTCCCAATCATGGAGTGTCTTTATGACAGAATCAGAAATTCCAAAAGAATATAATGCAAATGAGGTTGAGGAAAAGTGGATGGAGAAGTGGAACCTCTCCATGTACCATTTCAACTGGGGAGAAGATACCCGTCCCCAATATATAATTGACACCCCACCTCCCTATCCTACAGGCAATTTCCATATCGGAAACGCGCTTAACTGGTGCTATATTGACTTTGTTGCCCGATACAAACGTATGCGAGGATATAATGTGATGTTCCCCCAGGGCTGGGACTGTCATGGCCTGCCAACCGAAGTCAAGGTTGAAGAGATTTACGGGATAACGAAGAACCAGGTTCCTCGTGCTGAGTTCCGCAGGATGTGCAGGGAACTGACTGCAGGAAACATCGAAAAGATGCGCAATACAATGCTGCGCCTGGGTTTTTCCGTTGACTGGAGCAACGAATTCGTTACCATGGACCCCTCATACTTTGTAAAAACGCAGAAATCCTTTGTCAGGATGTACAATAACGAGCAAATCTATCATGAAGAACACCCTGTCAACTGGTGCCCCCGCTGTGAAACTGCCATTGCTTTTGCAGAAGTAGAGTATGAAACAAGGCAAACAAAACTTAATTTTGTCCATTTTGACAAGGTCGATATTGCAACTACCAGACCCGAACTTATGGCAGCCTGTGTTGCAGTTGCAGTAAACCCTGAGGATAAGCGTTATAGCCAGTATATCGGTCAGGAAATTACAGTACCGCTCTTTGGGCAGAAAGTGACTTTAATTGCTGATGAGGATGTTCAGCCTGAGTTTGGTACAGGTGCTGTAATGATCTGTACTTTCGGAGATAAGCAGGATGTACGCTGGTGGGTGAAATACGGGCTGCCCCTTATAAAAGCCATCGACAAGCAGGGCAAGATGACAAAAGCGGCAGGCAAGTACGAAGGCATGAGCATTGACGAATGCAGAGAAGCTGTTGTTTCTGACCTGAATGCCGCAGGTTTCCTCTATGACCAGAAGCCTCTTGAACAGAATGTCGGGCTCTGCTGGCGCTGTGATACTGCAATAGAAATTCTTTCAGAGCCTCAGTGGTTCGTAAAAATCGACAATGATGAAATCCTGAAAGCTGCAGATGAAATCAACTGGTATCCTGATTACATGAAAGTCAGGCTCCAGAACTGGACAGGAACCATGGAATGGGACTGGTGCATTTCCAGGCAGAGGATCTTTGCAACTCCAATTCCGATCTGGTACTGTAAACAGTGTGGGGAAGTAATGATTGCAGAAGAAAGCTGGCTCCCTATTGACCCGAATGAAGCTGCTCCAAAGAAAGCCTGTGCCTGCGGCTCAACCGAGTTTGAACCTGAAGCCGACGTACTTGACACCTGGATGGATTCCTCGATTACGGCATTACATGTCACAGGCTGGGAAAGCGAGCATGAACTCCGCCTGCCTGCACAAATCCGTCCTCAGGGACACGATATCATCAGGACCTGGGCTTTTTACACGATCCTGCGGAGCCTTGCCCTTGAAGACAAGAAACCCTGGGACTCTATAGTAATTAACGGTATGGTGCTCGGGCCTGACGGACACAAGATGAGCAAGTCCCTTGGAAACGTTATTTCCCCTGAAGAAGTAACCTCACAGTACAGTGCCGATGCTTTCAGGCAGTGGGGCGCAGTCGGCGGCTCCACAGGTTCAGATATAATGTTCCGCTGGAAAGATGTGGTCTCAGCTTCTCGCTTCCTTCAGAAGATGTGGAGTATTTACCGTTTCTCAATGTCTCACCTGAAAGGTTTTGAACCAGAAGATGCCGAGAACTTCTCCACGGACTCTCTCCTTATAATTGACAGGTGGCTGCTGAGTAAACTTAACAGGCTTGTGGACACTGCGACAAAAGAACTTGATGAGTACCAGTTTGATTCCGCTTTCAAGGCTATAAGAGGTTTTGCCTGGGAAATCCTTGCTGATAATTACCTGGAACTCGTAAAAAGCAGGCTTTATGGCGATGAGCTTGAAGGCAGGAAAGCAGCCCAGTATGTGCTCTACAAAACGATAAAAACCCTCTCACTTCTGCTTGCACCCTTTATACCCTTCTTTGCAGAAGAACTATATTCCAGGTTTAGCAATGAGAGTGTTCACATACAGGCCTGGCCGGCAGTCGATGAGAGTTTCATAAACGATGAAGCCGAAGCTGCAGGGGAACTGATCAAGGATATCACAGGTGAGGTCCGCAGATACAAGTCTGACCTGGGTATGGCGCTTAATGCCCCCCTGAGAAAGCTTGAGATCTATAATGCAGATATCGATACAGAGGATATTGCAGGCGCCACAAACTCGGAAGTTGAGTTGATGAAAGGTGCCCCTTCCTTTGAATATGTGCCAGTGGAAGTTAAGCCCAATATGGGCATCCTGGGTCCCAGGTTCAGAAAAGAAGCAGGTGCTGTCGTCAAAGCTCTCAAGGCAGAAGACCCTGCTGCGGTTGAAGCCCAGGTGACTTCTGGAAAAATAACCGTTACTGTAAACGGCGAATCTATCGAGCTCGAACCTGAAGCCGTAGAGATAAGAAAAGAAGTAATTTCAGGCGGCAGGGAGGTAGATGTGGTTAAAGTCAAAAATGCGGTTGTTGTAATTGTAAGGTAAAATTATAAGGTAAGCTTCTGCTTACCTTTTTTCCATAAATGTCCGGTATAATTTGGCTGATACTTATTTTTCCCAGTTTTTTACGAACATTTAAAGGCAGGACACCATTGAGGTTCGACCATAAATCGGCTCTGTAGAAATTCTCTGAAATAGTGAATTTTCATAAATTTGAACAGAATAGTCTGATCTGAATATACTTATTTCTTTTCAGCCTCTTTCACCTGATATTGATAGGTTTTCTACAGAGACATAAATTCAGATTCCGATTTTAATCCTGCACACCAGATATAAACCAGCTATAAAGCCGATGCGATAAACATAATGAAAAAATTCATCAATTGCTTAGCTTAAATTGAGGATTGTCTATAAAGCCTGGATCTCAAAAACTGAGCATTTACAATTAACTCTTAACTTTAAAAGAGTTTTGATATTTTAAAAACTCAGGCTAACGGGAAAGAAGTAAAGTAATTACATGTTTTTAGATTGCAATGGAGTTAGTTAATCAGGCGTAAGTATCCGAGCTTTGTTAATTCTTTTATAGATTAACAAAATTATTTAAATTAAGTGAAAAAATATGAATTCCTCTTCTCAATGTGAAACTTTATATACATCCAGGTAATCTGTTTCAGAAATGTATTATTTAGACCGGGAGTTCTTATGACAAAAGTTAAAAAAGTTCTACTGCTGCTCAAAAATATGGTGTATGAAAGCACCAGCCCGCAGGAGACTCTAAAATTTGCTAAGTATTATCGAAGTAAGGGGCTCGATGTGCTGGTTATTCTATGGGGACCTATGGGAGTATTGCTAGCAAAAAAAGATAAAACGAGAGGATCGCCCAAGTACGATGCCACTGTCCAGGAATGCATTGATCTAGGAGTCGAGTTCCGGTGCTGCCAGCTTGCTTCGGACATGATCGGGCTTAAAAAAGAAGAGTTGATCCCTGGAATCGAATTTATCTGCTCGAAAGAAGTGGCCGAACTCTTTTTGAGATATACTGAAGAGAATCAGCTAATCATTAATTTCTGAGCCTGCGAGACTTATAAAAATTGCATTAGGCTTCTGGGTAAAATACCCTTAATCAAAATTATGTTTTGTTGTAGGCTTTTCTTAATTAACATTTTCTTCCACTTAATTATTAATTTAATCCAATTGATCCCTCAATCAAGGAATAAGTGCTTGAAACCAGCCTGCAGAACAGGCTCTCTACATTCAATCCAGTTAATCTGTTTTTTAAACTCTGTTTGCTCTTTAACTCTGTTTGCTCTTTAAGCCTTGTGAACTACCCCTGAGCTAAAGACTCAGGGGTTTTACGCTTCTTAATATAAATTTGATTAGATTTCAATGGGACCTGAAGTTTTCCTGTAAGACCTTAATTTATAAGGAAGTATTCACAGTTATTTTTTCATTGTTCATAAGAAGATATTCACAACTATTTGGTATGAAAGTGCTTTCAAGTATTTTCATTTCTTTGTGCCTGTTATTCGAAGAATTTCATGTTCGTTTTTTCATTATCTATATTTTCATTATCTATATTTTCATTGTCTATGTGATCCAGCAGAGCTTTTGCATTAACTTTCAAATCTTTAAACAGTTTAAATATGATAGAAAATATAACATCAAGGAACAAATTATATGCCAATATGCCTATAATTAGGATAAAAATGGATTTTAATATAAATATGCGACTTTAAAACAATTAATCAACATCGTTATCGATATCATGCGGTGACAAACATTGTTATCGATATCAAAATCAATTCCAAAATTTCAGTCATTAGTCAATTAGTTTTGAAAATGTTAAAAAATAATCTTAAGCAGGTGACTTCATGTTTTTACAGGATTATGAACTAAACGAGGAAGAGAAAGTTCTTTTACAGAAGGTTCTTGATGGGAGTGTTGCGCTTCGCAAGATCGAGGAGCTTGCAGACCCGCTAACTTCAGTAAAAATCAGGCGGCTTGCAATACAGGAGTTTGCAAAACTCGAGTTCGAGCACATCCAGAATTTTTCCCTTGATGTGGAAGCCATAACGAAAAAAAATATTGAAAATATGATAGGCGCGGTTCAGATTCCCCTCGGTGTTGCCGGGCTTCTGAAGGTAAACGGCGAATATGCGAATTCTGAATACTATATTCCGCTTGCTACAACCGAAGGAGCTCTAGTTGCCAGTGTAAACCGTGGCTGTTCGGTTATCACGAAATCAGGGGGAGCAAATGTCAGGGTTTTTGAAGACGAGATGACCAGAGCGCCTGTTTTTAAGCTTGATAGCCTTGAGCGAGCCAAGAAATTTTATGAATGGGTAAAATACCCAGAGACCTTTGAACAGATGAAAGTGGTTGCCGAAAAAACAACCCGTTTTGGAAAATTGCTTTCCGTAAAACCCTTCGTAACCGGCACATACGTATACCTCAGGTTCTCGTACGATACAAAGGACGCTATGGGCATGAACATGGCTACTATAGCTACTGATGCAGTCATGCACCTGATAGAAGACGAATTCGGCGCACAACCTATCACCCTTTCTGGAAATATGTGTACCGACAAAAAACCTGCTGCAATAAGCACAATTCTGGGTAGAGGAAAAACGGTTGTAGCCGACGTTACCATTCCAAAAGAGCTTGTCAAAGAGACCCTGAAATGTACGCCCGAATCCATGTTTGAGGTAAACTACAGCAAAAACTTGCTGGGCTCAGCAAGAGCAGGAGCACTTGGCTTCAATGCCCATGCTGCAAACATTATTGCTGCGATCTATCTAGCCTGTGGACAGGATGCCGCCCATGTTGTCGAAGGGAGCACTGCAATTACAAGCATGGAACTTACAAAATATGAAGAAATTCACTGTTCTGTCACTTTGCCTGCCCTGCCTGTGGGAACAGTCGGAGGAGGTACTGGCCTTGGAACTCAAAGAGATTGCCTGAATATTCTTGGCGTTACAGGCGCAGGTGAAGTTCCCGGAATAAACTCAAAGAAATTTGCAGAAATCGTAGCTTCTGCCGTGCTTGCAGGAGAGATTTCCCTCATTGGAGCCCAGGCTGCAGGACATCTAGCCCGCGCTCATGCCCAGCTCGGCCGTGGGAAGTTCTAACGCAACCGTTGGGCCGCAACCGTTGGGCCGCAACCGTTGCGCCGGTTGATCACGCCGCGCTGCCAGGGGTTTTTGATCAAACTTTTTTTGAAAAAGTTTGCGGTTGATCACGCCGCGCTGCCAGGGGTTTTTGATCAAACTTTTTTTGAAAAAGTTTGCGGTTGACCACGCCGCCGCCAAGAATTTTCGGTTTTGATCAAACATCATGCAGCGCTGGAGAGTGAAAAGTTCTGAGGTTATCAGAATAAGATCTTCCGAGTAAAATACGACCTCAGTGCACTCGAAATAAAAGCTAGATTTCACCTGATTAGATTTCACTTCAGGCAAGAAGCCCTCTTTCCTGATATAGAACAGCATTTATGGGGACTATATTCCTATTTTTATCTTTTTTTCTACCTGAATAGTTACTTTTTTTCAATTTTTTCTTTTTACCGGATGCTTAGATCTTCTTTTTAATTGGGAATTGTTTCCTTGTCTTTTCAAAGAAAGTTTTTAGCCCTTATCTTTTCAACGGAAGACTTAAATCTATTATTTTATACAGAAAAATTTATATCTTCTTTTTATATTATTCAATAATATAAAATTACACCTAATTTAGAAATCCTTATTAGAGTAGGGGTTTATAAACATAATGTGGAGGCGTTATGAGCAATCCTGTAGATATCCTGATCTGCGCGGTTACTTCATTGCTTTTCTTTTTGATAATATATCCTGTGTTTCATGCGGATGTATTAATACTTGGGCTTGTCTTGGTAGGTTGTATTCTTCTTGGGAAGACTCTTTATTTGTTTTAAAAATTTCAATCCCGGGCTTTATCAAGCCAGAAAACCGAAATATCTGTGCTTTAAGTCGGTAAGCGAATTAAAAAATGTGTTACAAATCCTTTGATTTCTATTCAAAATTATTTGAAGGCACCGCCACCATTTAGCATAGTTCTTCCCAGATGAATTTACTACCTATTTTTCTACCTGGTTACTTCTTGAGATTTTTAGTTTTACAGGTAAATCGGCATGCTGACCCGGATATAGAGGCGAAGCAAGATTATTTAAAGTTTAATAATAATATCTCCTCGGGGAACTGAGACGAGGGATAGGGTAAACGATAAACTGAGTTAGTGCCAACAGAATTAAGAAATTGGCTGGTAAATCCTATTTTGATGTTATCGTTTAAAGCAGTCTGCAAGCTCAGGTTTTAATGCATTTTGCTAATTCATAGTTGTATTATCACTAACTAATTGATGCTCGTAAACATCCATACAATTAATCCATACAATACATCCATCCAATTAATCCATACAATACATCCATCCAATTTATCCATACAATACGCCCATCCAATTAATCCATACAATATGTCCACACGATAAGACTCAATGGATAAAATTTTGATAAATTAAACAAGCCAGAAAACCGAAGATAAATGGAAAATTAAGAAAAAAAATGGGGAATTAAGAAAAAATGGGGAATTAAGAAAAAATGGAAAATTAAGAAAAAATGGAAAATTAAGAAAAAAAATGGGGAATTAAGAAAAAATGGGGAATTAAGAAAAAAAATGGGGAATTAAGAAAATAGGGGGAAAAGTTTCTGGACTATACGCTTCGAATAGGAGGAGAGGCTGGACAGGGGCTACAGACTATAGGAGGAGCTCTTGCAAAGGTCTTTTCCCGGATGAGATATCATATATTTACGCACCAGGACTACATGTCCCGAATACGAGGGGGACACAACTTTTACCAGATCCGGTTTTCCGACCAGAAAATCTCGGCCTCCAGAGAGATGGTCGATATTCTTCTGGCGCTTGGCCTGAATACCATTGAAATCCATAGGAAGAGCGTGAATGAAGGGGGATTTATTTTATATGATTCCGAAATTGCCAAAAAGAAGTTCGAAGAGCCGGAATTCATAGATATCCCTTTTAGGAAAATAGCTCTGGACGTTGGAAAGAATAGCGTTATGGCAAATACCGTAGCAACTGGAGCGGCCCTTGGACTGCTTGATCTGGGACTTGAAGCTCTTAAAGAGATCCTGAGAGAAACCTTCAGTAGAAAAGGAGAAGAAGTAGTCCAGAATAACATAGCCTGCGCAGAAGCGGGATATAAGTATGCTCTTAAGAATTGCCCTAAGTGCAAAGCCTTTGGAATCCGTGAGCCAGAGGGCAAAAGACTCATGATCATAACCGGGTTGCAGGCAATCGCGATGGGAGCCATTATGTCTGGCTGTAAGTTTTATTCGGCATACCCCATGTCGCCTTCAACAGGAATTATGGAGTACCTGGCTTCCAGAGCAGAAGAGTATCATCTCGTTGTTGAGCAGGCTGAAGACGAAATTGCAGCTATAAATATGGCAATAGGAGCTTCTTTTGCAGGGGTAAGGGCTATGACCGGAACGTCAGGAGGAGGGTTTGCCCTCATGGTAGAAGGGCTTTCCCTTATAGGAATGACCGAAACACCTCTTGTGATTGCGGAAATGCAGCGCCCTGGACCGGCTACAGGCTTTCCCACGCGTACCGAGCAGGGAGACCTGCTTTTTGTTCTTCATGCAGGTCATGGGGAGTTTCCAAGAGTTATTTTTGAGCCTGGAACTCCAAAGCAGGCTTTTTATCTTACTAACAGGGCTTTCGAACTTGCGGAAAAATACCAGATCCCTGTATTCATCCTGTCCGACCAGTATCTCGCAGAATCTGAATGGACTTTTGAGAATCTTGGTTCAGAGAAATTGATTTATAACGACTACAGGCTGAGGGAAGAGGACCTAAAAGGCGTTGAGGGCTACAAACGTTACAAATTTTCCAGTACAGGAATCTCCCTTCTTGCAGTCCCAGGAGAAGCCGGAAAACATCTTGTCGTAGCTGACAGTGACGAACATGACGAGGAAGGGCATATTGTAGAAGATTCCGAGACCCGTATTAAAATGGTTCAGAAAAGGCTCCTGAAAAAACTACCGCTTATAAAGAAAGAAATCGAAGCTCCATTCTTATATGGAGACCCCTCTCCAAAAATAGTGTTTGTAGGGCATGGATCTACTTATGGTGTGATAAAAGAGGTGGTTGACACAATTCCTAAGGATAAGAAAGCTGCAATGCTGCACTTCAGCCAGATTTACCCTCTTTCTGAGCGGGACAGGTTTGATTATATCGGGCTTCTTGAAAACGCTGACCTTACGATTTGCATAGAAAATAACGCTACTGGGCAGTTTGCAAAACTTATAAGGGCAGAGACCGGGTTCGAATTCTCTCGCCAGATTAGCAAATACGATGGTAGACCTTTTACAATTGAAAACCTGAAGGAGGAGCTGCATGCCTACATCTGAGGATTATAATGGCCAGGTCCCGGCCTGGTGCCCAGGATGTGGAAATTTCCAGATTCTTTCGGCTATCAAACAGGCACTTGTTGAACTTGGGATCGAGCCCTGGGAAGTCCTTGTGGTTTCCGGGATAGGACAGTCTGGAAAACTGCCCCATTATATTAAATGCCATACCTTTAATGGGCTTCACGGCAGAACCCTGCCTGTGGCTACGGCCGCAAAACTTGCCAACCATTCCCTTCATATAATTGCAGTTGCAGGAGATGGAGACTGCTACGGAGAAGGAGGGAACCACTTCCTACATGCAATCCGAAGGAATCCGAATATCTCCCTGTTTGTGCATAATAACCAGATTTACGGACTGACCAAGGGGCAGGCATCTCCTACTACAGCCGAGGGGACCTTTACAACAATTCAGCCTTACGGTGTGCTTCAGGAATCCATGAATCCACTTGCCATGGCAATTTCCCAGAACTGCAGCTTCGTAGCCAGGGGTTTTGCAGGCGATCAGGAGCATCTTAAAGATCTCATGAAAGGTGCCATAAAGCACAGGGGCTTTGCTCTTCTTGATATTCTTCAACCCTGTGTTACCTTTAACAAAATTAACACATTCAAGTGGTACCGGGACAGGGTTTACAGGCTTGGGGATGATTATAATCCATCCGACCGTATGAAGGCATTCGAAAAATCTCTGGAATGGGGAGATAAAATCCCAAATGGAATTTTTTATAAATGTGAACGGAAAATCTTTGAGGAAAGAGTGCCTGCAATTAGAGAGAAGCCGCTTGCAAGGCAGAAGTTTTCTCTTGAAGAAGTAAAACACGAAATTGAAAAATTTTATTAAAATTCTCTCTTTCTATTTTTTAATTATACTGATTTAAATTAATTTCTTGAGAGTTTAACTTTTTAAATAATTTTAAGTATAAATTAGTTTTCAAAATATTATAAAGCTATTTCATTTTTAATTAATCAGACCTTTATCAATTGATCTCTGTTAATAATTAAGAAAAGTTAATAAACGAGAAGATGCTAGTACTGTTGTATAATTATGGGTATGTGTATGGGGTTATTAATAGGCCACGAAGATCAATTCCTGAAAATCTCAGCTCCCATCAACAAACATCGGTCAAAACTTGAGAAATACAGGCGTTGAGAACCTGACCCTTTAGTTTCTCTATATACTTTCATTCGAAAAGAAATCTAGGAGTGAAACAGAATGAAAGGAATTTTTAGCATTTTTAGAAAAGACGATAGAGCCTTCACAGGGCTCGAATCAGCAATTGTGCTGACCGCTTTTGTAGTTGTGGCAGCAGTATTTTCCTATGTGGTGCTCGGGGCAGGGTTTACAACCTCCGATACCGCCAAGAAAACCATCGATGAGGGTGTCAAACAGTCTACTTCTTCAGTTGAACTTGCAGGTGACGTGATTGCAAAAAGTACAGATTCAAAAAAAGTAGATAAAATTCTTGTCACCCTTCAGCTTACTGCAGGGCAGTCCCCGGTTGACATTGGAGCTGATAGTAGCGCCGGAATGCTAGTAGTAAGCTATGCTGACAGCGCTGTATACAACCAAAGCTTGACATGGACTAAGGATTTTGTAGGTAATGACGACATTGATAATATATTGGAACAGTATGAAAAAGTACAATTAACTATTAACGTCCCTACTGACGCATTGCTTACGAAAGATGATACTAGCGCGCCAAATGCCGAATTCAGGCTTGAGATTAAACCGAAAGTAGGTGCAATCGTTCCAATCACAAGAGTGATTCCGGCACAGATCGATAAGGTAATGGTTCTGAAGTAACTCAAAGGAAATTCAGGGGGAAATTTCCCCCTTTCTTTTGTATGGAAATGAAGAAATTTCATTTTTCATTCAGGTGACTAATATGGAACTGGATAAGAGGGTAGAGGAAGTTGAAACTGAACTTAAAGTCGTAAAAGGGGAGATCAAAGGGTTACTTGTGGACATAAGAGACCTTGTAAACAGAAATGAAAATCCCTTCTACAATAGCCAGAAATATGGAGTTTCAGGGCTTGAGGCAGGTGTTCCGAAAGAGGGGCTAGAAAATGAAGAAAATAAAGAACTTGCCCGGGAGCCGGATAGAACTGATTCTCCAGATGAGGTTCCTGAAAAAAATATGCCACGACAGGAAATGCCAGTGCAGGCTTTTGAGCCTGAAACTCAAGCCCGGAAAATGGATACCTTCACCCTGGTTGAACTCATGCGCTGGGTGGATTACGCTGTCAGGACAGTAGGGCACAGCAATCTGAAAGTCCTGCTTGACCTCTATTCACTTACCGGGCAGCTTCCGGAAGAAGCTAAATATGTTATAGAAAATATTACAAACCTTCCAATTGATGAGCCTGCAGGAGAAGAAAAAGCCAACATGAAAGATAATATTACTGTGCTTGCTCAGTTGAATACTATCCTTAACCCGGGTGGGTTCAGAAATAAAGTCCAGCCGCTTTATTAAGTTTCACGCCGGGGAGAGGGATAAAGGAAGAAGGGTTTGTTTTCAACTGGAAGCACCAGTTGGAGAGTCAACCGGAATCATCAATTGAAGAGTCAACTGAAAAACAGAATCAATTGTTCCAATTTATATCAACTAATCGTTATCAGTGTCAAATAACTTGAGTAAATCTGGTATGACTTAACAATCATTGTTTGACATAATTAGTAATACTAATATGATCAATATTTGCTATATAAAGGGCTAACATAATCACTATTATCTTAACGAGTATCTGTTTATTCAAATTGACCAGGGGAAACTAAAGTTAAAGTGGGGGAGGGGGTTGAAAAATGAGTGGAGAATCGATAAGCTCTGCGATTTTAACAATTGCATCCATTGTCTGCGTTTTTGGATTTGCTTCTGCGGTCTATCCGTCTGTGATTTCTGCAGGAGACCCATTAATCAGTCGTGCCAACTCAATGGGGGACCAGATCCTGACAGATATTGAAATTTTGCATGAAGCAACTGCCGATGGAGACTCTGAGGTACATATTTGGGTCAAAAATGTGGGGCCTAAGGGAATATCTTCTGGTTTAATTCCCGGATCTGACCTTTTTTTTGGCAAGTCCGGGAACTTTGAACGGATACCATATGATGACAACGGAAGCCAGGTCCCTTCCTGGAATTACTCAATAGAGCAAAACAATGACGCTAACTGGGACAAAGGAGAAACGCTTAAGATCAGATTAAAACCGGCTGACGTACCTGTCATTGGAGAGAAATATTTCATAAAATTCAGCGTATACAACGGGGTTTCGAAAGAGGCTTATTTCACGGTGTAATGATGGGATTTGGAACAGTTATTGCATCAATGATTTCGGTTGCAATTCTTCTCCTGGCATCTTATGTCTGCTCATACGGGGGGTTTTACATGACAGACATTCTTGCAAATTCAGCAATGGAAATGCAGGAAAATAAAAATGAGATACTGAAAACACGAATCGAGATTACAAACATCTACGCGAATGAATCCAAAGTTTTCGTATCCTTGCAGAATACAGGCTCCATAAAGATAGGAGACTATGGTTACATGGACGTGATAGTTAAGTACTCCGATGCGTCCGGCACTGTAAAAACGATATGGGTCCCCTACCAGGAAGGTGCAGGCACATCACAAAACAGGTGGGCTGTGAGTAATATCAATCCAGATCTGGTAAATCCTGGAATCTTTGACCCTGGTGAGAAGATGGAATTGAAAGTTCTGCTCGAAGACTCTTTGAAAAACGAGAGCGTAAACTGGATCATGGTAGCTGCCCCAAACGGAGCAAGGGCTTCAGGGTATTTTAATGCATGAATTAGAGGACTGATTCAATAGTCCAGAATTATGCAGGTTGAATCAATGAGCTGAATTGGATAAACTGAGGAGATAAAAGATCAGGTGATCTCTAAAAAGGGGAGAGAGGGAGAATATGGGAGAAAACGCAGGAGAGGACTTACTTCTTGAAAAAGAAGAATATTATGAAGAGATGCCAGGCAGTCCGGAAACTGAGAAGAAAAAACCCCTGGAATTCATATCTTCAGGCAATCTGGAGATTGATAGAAAACTGGAAGGAGGCATACCTGCAGGTTCTCTATGCCTTCTCGAAGGGGCAAAGGATAGTGGAAAATCCGTTCTCATGCAGCAGATTATGTGGGGAGCTCTCAACCAGGATAAAAAAGTTTTAGTTTTAACAACTGAAAAAACCTCAAGAAACCTGCTGAACACCATGGAAAAACTGAAGCAGGACATTTCAGATTATTTCATAATAGGGAGATCAAAGATCTTTGAAATAAATTCAGGCTATGTTGAAGAAAATCCTGAGCTAAGTGAAAATCTGTTACAGATACTGCTCGAATGCTTAAACCAGTGTGAAGAAGAACTGGTCCTTATCGATTCATTAACTATTTTAGCGGTCAGTGCCTCTGAAAATGCTTTACTGAACTTTTTTACCGGATGTGTAAAACTCTGTGATAAGGGTAAAACTATTTTAATAAGTGTCCATGGGTATGCTTTCCCCCAGGAAGTGCTTCACAGGCTAAGATCAATTTGCGATTCATGCTTTGAACTGAGAATTGAACAGGTAGGAGACAAACTGATAAAGACTATGGAGATTCAGAAGTTGAGGGGTGCCAGAAAAATTACTGGAAACATGTTAAGCTTTAATGTGGACAGCGATTCCGGGCTAAAAATTATTCCTGTCTCAAAGGTCAAAGCATGAAAATAAAAGGCATCCGGGAAAATTGTCCTTGAAAAAATCCTGGTGAGGATTTAAAATGGAGACTCTACCTTTTAACCCGCTGCCTGCACCGATAAATGGAAGGCGTTCCAGAGAGGAAGTGCGTTCTAGGCTTTCTTCAGAATTGCAGGTTTTTGTAGGTAAGGAAGAAAACCATCATATCCTCGATTATATCTGCAGACTTCCTTTAGAAAAAATAGAAATTCCGGAATTCCATTTAAAGATCTCAAGAGCTATGAAAGACATCAAGCGACCGAACCTTATCTATCCTATTGGAAAAGGAGTTGCCGTTCACATTTATCCCGATAAAGCAGACATAAGAAATTACTACATCCCAATAGAACCCTGTCTTTTCCAGGATGTGGACGGTACGCTTGAGGCTGTAGAAAAGCTGCTTATCGACATTATAAACGATCTGGATATCGATACGAAAGATCTAGAAGAAAAGAAAAAGCTTCTGGAAAAAGCCCTTGAGAAGGTCTGTATTATAGATACAAATGCAAAAGAAAACACAGACAAAAGAAGGAAAGGTATTAACGAGAAAAAAACTGCCCAGGGAGAGAAAAATGGCAAACTGCAGTCCGGATTTATAGGAAATTTAAAAGAAGTCGGCAAAGTCTTTAAAATGAAAAAACGGGAGAATATTCGCGTAACTCCCGAGGAGTTTAAAGCTATTGAATATCGAATGATCAGGGATAAGATTGGAATGGGAATGCTCGAGCCTTTACTGCTGGACTCAAATATAGAAGATATAAGTTGCAGTGGACTTGGGAGGGTTTTCGTCGAGCACAGGGTATTTTCGTCCCTTAAAACAGCAATCACATTTGAGGAAACCGAGGAACTAAACTCTTTTATTATACAGATGTCCGAAAAGGTAGGGAAACCTATCACCTACAGGGACCCCATAGTCGATGCGGCTCTTCCTGATGGCTCAAGGATAAACATAGTTTTTGGGGAAGATGTATCCAAGAGGGGGAGCAATTTTACCATCAGGAAATTTATGGGTACTCCTATTTCAATCCTTGAGCTTATTGACTTTGGGACAATTGACTATACAATGGCTGCATACATGTGGATGATGCTGAAAGCAGGGATGAACTGCTTTATTTCGGGGGAAACGGCTTCTGGGAAGACCACTATGATGAACGCCATAACTACTTTTCTTCCCCCTGAGTCAAAAATAGTTTCTATTGAAGATACCCCGGAACTACAGGTCCCACATAAGAATTGGACAAGAGAAGTTACAAGGACTACAAGAGATGACAGCGCGTCTGATGTCTCAATGTTTGACCTGTTAAAGGCAGCCCTGCGCCAGCGCCCTAATGAGATTATTATTGGAGAAATCCGTGGAGTGGAAGGCAATATTGCTTTTCAGGCTATGCAGACAGGACATCCTGTCATGTCCACGTTCCATGCAGCATCAGTTGAAAAACTTATTCAGAGATTGACAGGAGACCCGATAAATGTACCCAGGAACTATGTGGATAACCTCAACGTGGTAATCATCCAGAGCGCAGTAAATATACCCGGAAAGGGAATGGGAAGGAGAGTCCTCAGTATAAACGAGATCGTAGGCTATGATTCTGCGCATCAGGCTTTCAATTTTATGGATATATTCAAGTGGGACCCTGCCACTGACACTTTCAAGTTTACGGGAAAGAATAACTCATATTTGCTGGAGCAAAAGATTGCTCCGCGTCTCGGAATTCCGGAAAATAAGGTAAGGAGAATTTATTCAGAACTTGACGGAAGAGCAAAAATTCTCAGGAAGATCCATGAGGCGAAAATTACCAACTTCTATGATCTGTTCAACACGATGATCCAGATTGAGGAGGCTGGATTAACCACATGAAATCTGAGGGAAAGATTGCATACTTGAGATTACATGCTGCAAAGCATGGGTTTGAAGGATACTTTAATCTGGCCCGAAGATTAAGGGATACTAAAGTTGTTGAGAGAGTAAATGACGATATGCTCTTCCTCCTCACTTATATGGCAGCGATTTCGACTGCAGATATTGAAAGAGATAGGATCTTCGATTATGCAGGGTCTCAGAAGGAGTACGAAGCTTCAAAATATTTCAGGCAGGTTCATATCCTTGCCTCAAGGTGGGGATATGCATATGCAAAAGCCTGTAAATATATCTCCCAGCGATTGAAAGACGAATATCTTTCAAAATTTTTTGGCCGAATGTCAAATATTCTTTCTTCTGGAGAGCCGGAAAAAAACTTCTTGAAACAGGAAAAACTCACAAGGGAAGAAATATATTGTAATGAATATGAAAGAAGTGTCGAATCTTTGAAAAAATGGACTGATGGGTATACTGCCCTTATGGTATCCATGACATTAGTTGTTACAATAATTCTTGTTTCAGTCATGATTTATAATATCGAAAATATAGAAACTATTGCTTTTCTGATCGTATTATTAACCACTTTTACATGTGGTATTGCTCTTTTCATTATATACAAGGCGGCTCCTGCCGAAAAGAAAGTGCATACTCTTATCCAAAAATCAAGGGAACAGGAAATAATCAGATTCCTTAGCCGGATTTTGCTACCAGTAGGTGCCGTTTCTCTTACTGCTCTTATTTTGATAGGGGTAAAGTTGCAGTATATCCTGCTGGCAATAACTTTCTTTACACTTCCGATAGGCCTCTTTGCCATGATAGACGATAAAAATATTGATGAAAGAGATAGCAGTTTTCCTGCTTTCATAAAGACCCTGGGCACCCTTGCCGGGACAACAGGAATTACTATCCGAAGTGCGATGAAAGATCTTGACAAGGAAACCATTGGTTGCCTCAAACCTGGAGTTGAAGAGTTACATGCAGGTCTTTTGATGGGACTCACATCGAAGCATTGCTGGGAAAAGTTCATAGGAGAAACAGGTTCTGAACTGATCAACAGGTGCTCTAGAATCTTTACGGATGCAGTTGAACTTGGAGGAGACCCAGCCGAAATAGGGAATATAGTCTCGACCTCAAGCCTTGCAATTGTTCTTCTCAGGATGAAAAGAAGACTTGTCAGTTCTGGTTTCCGGGGGCTTGCCATAACTCTGCATACCGTTATGGTCGGACTTTTGATCTTCATAGTGGAAATAATTTCCAAATTTAGCGGGCTCGTTTCTAAAGTGAGTGACTCTCATGCTTCTCTTCAGGGGAGCATTTCAGGAATGGGAATGAGCATGTTCAACGTTGCTGACAGTGTACCTCAGCTTTACAAGTTTACCTTTTCCATAGTACTTATTCTAACAATTTCAAACACTCTTGTGATAAAAATTGTGGAAGGCGGAGGAAATTGGAAACTTCTCTTTTATGGAGGATTAATGTCAGGAATTTCGGGAGTCTGTATGATAATTATACCGGCGGGAGTATCAAGAGTGTTTACGTTTCAAGCTTGAGAGAAATTCAATCAAAGAAAGAAGATCAAAAGAAGATCAAAAGAAAATCAAAAGAAGATCAAAAGAAAATCAAAAGAAAATCAAAAGAAAATCAAAGAAAGAA
>DADO01000185.1:18246-21874 GCA_002509325.1 Methanosarcina sp. UBA402
GATCAAAAGAAAATCAAAGAAAGATCAAAAGAAAATCAAAGAAAGAAGATCAAAAGAAAATCAAAGAAAGAAGATCAAAAGAAGATCAAAGAAAGAAGATCAATCAAATAAATGAGTCGCGTAATAAGAAAAGGAGAAATTTTTTGGGGGTAATAAGATGAATGGATTAAAAAATCTAAGAATTAACGGATTAAAAGATCTGAGAGAGATTGGATTAAAAAATCTAGGAATTAGTGGATTAAAGGATATTATACTTAAGCCGCGTCACGCTAGAGACACAGATATCGAGGGCTTGACAAAAAGTAGAGAAGAAGTTAAGATAAAGATAAGAAAATTGGTCAAAGAAAAAGAAGAAATTGAATTCCAGATCGTTCAGCTCCAAAAAACGGTAGAAGAAGAAAATGAAGAAATATCCGGGTCCCCCAGGCAAGAGAAAAATTGGGCTGAAAAACCTGATAAATTCGATGAATTGAAAGAAAAAGACAAGGAAGAAAATATAGATAAAATAGGAATAGAGGCTGAAGTAATAGAGGCAAAAGCTGATAGTAAAAGAACTGTTCCAGAGGGTAAAACTGTTGCAGAGAACAATAAAGTAGTGGATTTTAATAACAGTGCCAGTGAAGAAGTCGAAGAGATTGTTTTCCTGAGAAAGGAAGAAAAAACAGAAATTCTGGATTCCATCTTACAGGAAAACAAAGAAGACAGAATCCTTGAGAAGAGTAAAACTGAAAGTAAAAAAACAGCGCCAGGTATTTTTGGGGACAGCCTGATTGAAGACCTATTGAAAAGCGAGGACCTCTATCGAGAGGAAGAGCAAAGTTTCATGAAATATATAGAAGAATCAAGCGCCGTTGATATTTTAAAAGACTTAAGGGAAGTTAAAGGGCTCCTGGCCTGAGCAGAGACTTGAAAGTCTGATTCACAAAAAAGAAAAACAGAAGATTGTGACGGGTAAACCCCGGCACACGGACATTAAAAAGTCAGTTCTTAAGATTTCTTAAAGGTCAGTTCTTAAGATTTTGCTCTTACATTTTTTCATGGAGATGGAAAAGCCCTTGTTTTGCCTTGTTAAGGTACTCGTTTGCTTCCTCAACTTTACTAGCAGCTTCTAAGATATCTTCAGAGGCTTCGAGAAAACCATCTTTTTTGGCTTTCTGAGCCCATTCCTTGAAGCTCTTTATGTGGCTTTCGTTATGCTCTATCCAGTGTTCAATCAGATGTGAAAGATTTTCATGACTGAGTTCTTCGGTAATAGTTGTCCCTCCTGTTCAAATATATACGATTCATGGTATAAATGCCCGCTGGATATAACTAGAATTTCTATATGATGAAACAGAATAACCTGCCCAAAGCTCACGGCAAACTGTCTTTCACAGCAAAATGTCTAACCCTCATTTCTAAGACTCAAACTGTCCTTGGATCAGTAATTTCACCAGTCAGTGCAGAGGCTGCTGCGGTTGCAGGGGATGCAAGGTAGATAAAACCGCCTTTTCCCATCCTGCCTTTGAAGTTTCGGTTTGCAGTTGAAATGCAAATCTCTCCTTCTCCAAGCACTCCCTGGTGGGCACCAAGGCAAGGTCCGCAACCCGGAGTCGCAAGCGTGATACCTGCTTTTAGCAGGATTTCCATTGTTCCGTTTTCGATTGCTGAAAGGAGAGTTGTGCGGGATGCAGGAATTACAATAGTCCTGACCGCAACCTTTTTCCCTTTAAGGATTGCTGCTGCAGCCTCAAGGTCTTCAAGCCTGCCATTTGTGCACGTCCCTATAAAGACCTGGTCAATATGGGTACCTTCAACCTCCCCAACAGATTTTACATTATCCACCTGGTGTGGGCAGGCTACCTGAGGCTCGATATCTTCAGCAGAGTAAGTGAATTCTTTTACATAGGTTGCATCCTGATCGGCATAAACCGGCTCATAAGGAGCAGCCGCCCTATTATTCAGGAAATCGAAGGTTTTCTTGTCCGGCGGAACAATCCCGGTTTTTGCTCCCATTTCGATTGCCATATTGCAGAGAGTCATCCTGCCGGAAACCGACAGTTCAGAGATAGCCTGCCCGTAAAACTCTATGGCCTTATAGGTGGCACCGGCAATTCCGGCCTTCCCTATCAGGTAAAGGGTCAGGTCCTTTGCATAAACCTTTTCTCCAAGCCTTCCCTCAACAGTGAACCTGAGACTCTCAGGCACCTTAAACCAGAGCTTGCCTGTGGCAAAAATCTCAGCCATATCCGTAGCCCCTACCCCAGTTGCAAATGCCCCGAAAGCCCCATAAGTACAGGAATGCGAATCAGCCCCCACAACTAATTTTCCAGGCAGGGCGAATCCGTTTTCAGGAAGCACCTGATGGCAGATCCCTTCTCCAATCTCATAGAAGTTTGGTATTCCCTGCTCCTGTACCCATTCCCGGATTTCTTTTTGCAGGGTAGCTGAAGTCTCGGTGTTTGCAGGCGCGATATGGTCAAAAGGAATCACGATCTTTGAAGGGTCCCAGACCTTTTTCATTTCCATTTCCTTAAAAGCATTGACTGTAAGTATTGAGGTACCATCATGCGCCATTGCATAATCAATATCTGCCAGGACAAAATCGTTTGCTTTTGCCTCTGTTCCCGCTGCCCGGGAGAAAATCTTTTCGCTAATTGTTCCCAAAAGTAAGTCTCCTGTCTGATAATCAAATGATAATGAAGTATGAGGATGAGGTTCAGGTTTCTGAACTCGTTATAACATAATATATACTTAATGGATTTGTAAGATGAAGGATCTATAAAAAGAAGAGTTTTGAGAATCGTTTCTGAGAGGGGTACATAAAATAGCAGGACGCACCTCCTCGTTTTGTCCACAACTGACTTCTCACCGCGTATATATTATTCCTGAAACAGATAGCCCCGATACTTCCAAAGCGGAGTAGATTACTGCGAAAAAGCAAAGTAAAGTTACTGAAAGATGCTTTTTACTCATCAAGCGAAGTTTTAAGCATACCAACGACTCTTATTTATTGCAGCTTGCACGTGCAATAAAGCTCTTTTCCTGGCAGTACTTTGGGCAGGCAACCTGCTCATTCAATTTTTCAGGGAAAGGGCGAGAAAAAAATTGTGATGGGGGATTTAATATGACGTCAAAATTGATGGATTACTTTAACAAGCAGCCGAGAATTGGGGTTCTCAGCACATCGAGCAAAGACGGAAAGGTAGATTCGGCTGTTTTCGGCTCGCCCAATATGGTAGATGAAAAGACTGTAGTGATTATATTAGGAAATAATCGCACATTTTCATACCTTCAGGAAAATCCTTATGCGACCTTCTTGATAACTGAACCCGGGAAAGATATTATGGAATGGAAAGGAATCAGGGTTTATCTGAAGATGAAAGAATCTGCGACTTCTGGGGAGATGCTTGATTCAATTAAAAGTCAGATAGCAAAATTAGCTGGCGAGGAGAGGGCAAAGATGATATATGCGATTGTCACCTTCGAAATTATTGAGCTAAGGCCTCTTGTTGATATTGGACAGGGCTGGGAGAAATCGATCTGAGTTTTTAAGTTATAGAAAATGAGAATAAAAAATCAAAAAAGATAGCTGGCTCAAACTTAAAAAGGGAACTTAAACGAATTTGTATCTATTCAGGGTAAGGGA
>DADO01000095.1:0-1858 GCA_002509325.1 Methanosarcina sp. UBA402
AGCTATTGATCCGATCAAAATTCGCAAAAATATAGTTTTTGACTCCATTTATCTTGAACTTGATTGTAAGTGTCAAATTCTTCAAACTTTTTTTAATGAATTACACCAACCTGACAATTTTCTACCTTGCCAAGGTTGCCGCAATACTGGCGTGAAACCCTGACAGAACTGCTCCCCGAATTTTTCATACTTGATTCGTCAAGTATAAAAACACCATTTGGATCTATAGTTTCAATGGCTTTTGTTCAAACCGATCTGAGAAGGTTTATATGAAACCATGGAGAGTGAGAGAAAGTGACTTAAAGCTTGGTTTTAGCTCTCTTAAAGCTATAAATTGTCATATTTCTCAGATTTCTCCTGCTTGGCAGGAGAATCAAGCCTTTAAGGAAATCAATACACGTAGAAACCTTTAAGGGAATCAATACACGTAGAAACGCAAGAACGAGTTTTTGTTTCAAAATGGGAATCAAAACGCTTCTCAAAAACGAATTTTTCTACAGATATCCGATTTGAAAGGATAAAATCAGAAGTTATCTCATTAATGACAACTATTCTATAATCACAATGTTATAGATTTCGCTGAAAATATCCAAGGGAATGTGACAAAGTCAAGGTAATTCTTTGCGTAAATAACTATAGATTAGGGATTTTAAAAACTAATTTGAGACCCTCCTCAAAAGCAAGATATTAAATGCGAACTCTTTTTACCTTAAGACTCATTTGAATAATAAATAAAATTTAACAGCAAAAAGATAATATCGCCTTCCTTCCGAATTTGAAAAAATCGGGAAAAAAGGAGTAAAACATGAAAGAACTCCAGAACTGGTTTAAAGAGAAAACCCTAATCCTTACTCACGGAGATTCTGATGGGATCTGTTCAGGCGCAATTGCGAAAACTGCTTATCCGGATGCATATGTATATTTTACCAGTCCGGTTAGCCTTCTTGATAAATTAAGATTTATAGAGGATGTGGAAACCCTTATCATCTGCGATATTGCAATCGATGAAAGGTACTGTTCCGAACTCCACTCGGTGCTCAACAAATTTGCGGAAAAGTGCGACCTTTACTACATTGACCATCATCCACTTCCGAAAAACTATGTGAAGGAAGACTGGTTTTATCATAATACTGAAGTCTGCTCTTCCGAGCTGACCTACCGAGTCTTTGAGAATCGCCTGAGTCGAGATATGCGGAGAGTAGCAATTTACGGAGCTATTGGAGATTTCTGCGATAATACGCCTCATATAAAGAATTGGGTCAGAGACTGGGACAAAAGAAGCCTCTATTTCCAGGCTGGAACTTTGATTCAGGCAATCATCCACAAAGGGAGAGAGTATGAGTTCAAGAGGGAACTGCTTGAACCTCTCTCAAATGATGTTATCCCTTCAAATATTCCTGGCCTTCTTGAGCTTGCCAGGGAAGCCGCAATCAATGAGGAAAAAAACAGGCTTTTTGTTAAAGAAAACGTGGAAGTCCTGGAAAACAGTGCTTATATTGTAAATCCAAATAACTCCATTTCAAAGGCAGCGATCTACGCAGCCTCCTACGGCAGGCGGGAAGTAGGGATTGCAGCCGAATACCGGGATAGAAAAGGGGTTTATGACCTGAGTATCCGCTCCCGGGGAGAGATCGACATAAATCGTGTTCTCCGTTCAGTCGCCCCGAAATTCGGAGGAAGCGGCGGAGGACATCCCCTTGCAGCAGGCGCTCGCATCCCTGAAAAATTCCTTAACGCGTTCCTCAGGACTTTTGACAAAAAACTCGGAGAAGCAAAAGAGATGATGAACAACCGGAGCGGCGCTTGACCAAAACTGTTGAGCCGCAACCGTTGTGCCACAACCGTTGCGCCGGTTGAT
>DADO01000095.1:2033-6763 GCA_002509325.1 Methanosarcina sp. UBA402
ATCACGCCGATAGGGTTTTGGAGATAAGGCTTTCAAATCCAAAAGTTGCACCGCAACCGTTGCGCCGGTTGATCACGCCGATAGGGTTTCGGAGATAAGGCTTTCAAATCCAAAAGTTGCACCGCAACCGTTGCGCCGGTTGATCACGCCGTCACGTCGTTTTTGATCAAACTTTTTTTGAAAAAGTTTGCGGTTGATAACGCGTCACGTCGTTTTTCGGTTTTGATCAAACTCTTTTCAAAAGTTTGTGCCAAATGAGGTAAAAAACAATGGAAATTAGTAAAACTGTAGCTGAGAGTGGAATAAGTTTTGAAATCATCTTCGTAGGTCGTTCAAATGTGGGGAAGTCCTCCCTTTTGAGAGAGCTCATCGGAGCGAAAGTAAGGATTGGAAAACGTCCTGGGCTTACCCTGCGCCCAGCGCATGTTCAAATCTCGGATGTTCTTGTTACAGACATGCCTGGCTTTGGCTTCATGAGCGGAGTGAAAGACCGTAAACAGGACATTGTAAAAGACAAAACGGTGCATTATATCGAAGATAACGCCGAGAGAATCAGGATTGGGGTACTTGTAATAGACGGGCCGGCTTTCCCGCAAATTGTAGACCGCTGGGACTCAAGGAATCAGATTCCGATAGACGTTGAGATGTTCGATTTCCTGAGGGAAGTCGGGATTGAAACTATTATTGCTGCAAACAAGATGGATAAGGTAAGAACAAATGAGTATGACCCCCTTCTTGACGAAATTGCAATTCGTCTCGGGCTTGAGCCGCCCTGGCGGAACTGGAAACATATTATAGCCCCTATCAGCGCCAAAAAAGGGGAACTGAAAGCCTTAAAGGGCTTACTTCGAGATAGGCTGCACGAAATGAAAAGGGATGACCTATTCAAGTATATTTGATTGTAAGAATTCGGCTTTGAGAGTATCTATGATCATACCCCAGGCATCCTCTTATGACTATCTTTTTAGTCGTTCCAGAAGGTTACTAGGATCCGTATGTACATTGGGGCATATCTCTACATTGACAACCTGTAACTGGAACATAAAAAATATTATTAATACCTTACTTACACAGATGTTTATAGAAAATGTCTTCCTTCAATGAAAAACCTAAGCTAACGGGCTTGCAGAACGCTCCTTGTTTATTGCAAATTCTCCAGTTTTATGCCCTACAGTTATTATATCAAGTTAGAGTAATTATTCTTGCCAGAAATACTATATAGTTCTACTTCGCAAATAATTCATGATGATATGCAAAAGTTAGAACTTCTCCCCCTGATACTCAGTTTCCAGCCTTCCTTTAAAGAAATCTCAGACTTAATTCCTCGCAATATCTCTCCCAGCTGTTCTGTAGAAGGCAGTGAAATTAAACTTATCTCAGGTCCCCCTCATGCAGGCAAAACCTCTTTCCTTAAACAGGTTGCCAGCAACCTTGATGGCATAAAGCTTTATATTGATTTTGAAGACAGCCGGATTCAGAAACTTGGACCTGGAGGTTTGAAGGCTATTGAGGAAATTGCAGCCGATATCCAGAAAAAAGAACCTGAAAGAGCTAGAGTAAGCCAAGTTTTCTACTTTTTTGATGAAATCCATAACCTGCCTGGATGGGAAAACTGGGTTGACCGGCTTCACAGACAAGGGGCGGGAGTTTTTCTAACCTCATCCAGATCAAAGTTGATAAATGAATTTCCTTCTAGGTTTGTTGATAGAGGCAAAATCTTACAGCTTTTCCCTTTCTCCTTCAAGGAGTACCTTCGAATTAGAGGTGCCAGAATACCAGAACGAAACTTTCTTACGCCTTCCAGAAGTGATGAATTGCTATGCAGGTTTTTGCAATATTTTGAAAACGGTGGTTTTCCGGATGTAATCAAAAACAGTGATATCAAGCTTTCCCGGAAATATTTTGAAGAAGGGCTGGAAAAAGGGGCTGCAACCGGGTATGACACCCAGAAATTAAAAGAGCTTGCCATATTCCTAATTTCGAACATGGCTTCAGAATATTCCCTCGATACCCTGAAAAAAGTGAGTGGAATTGAGAACGAAGACCTCATAGGTAGCTATCTAAACTATCTCGAAGACATTTTTTTGCTGTACCGGGTCCCAAAGCTCAATAGCCTCAAGGAAAGCGGGAACGGAATAGATACTCCCTGTAAGGATGCTCCCTGTAAGATTTATGCAGGCGATACCGGATTTTTCAAGGCAGTATATCCTGGTTATCCAGACAGCCTTGGGCTGAGATTTGAGAACCTTGTATTTCTTGAACTGCTGAGGAGGGAAAAACAGGTATTCTATTTCCGGAACAAAAGGGAATGTGATTTCGTTATTAAGGAAAAAGACAGCCAGAGAATTTCGGCTGCAATTCAGATTTCGGTTTGCTTAGGAAATCCAGCAGTGAGAGAAAGAGAAATTCTAGGGCTTACGGAAGCCCTGGATGAGTACGACCTTGAAGAGGGGCTTATTTTAACAATGGATGACGAGGAGGCCGTAAAAGTTGAAGGTAGAACCGGAAAGAAAATAATCAAGGTTAAACCGGTATGGAAGTGGACGCTGGAGTAATTTTCGGAGGCAGCAATTGAGGTTAGGCATTGCAAACATTCTTTATTTTCAAATCCCTAACAGCCCAATTAATTCTTTTGCCCACTTCAGCTTCTCTTTCTTAACTAGGTTCACGCTCAAGTCTTCAAAATCAAATCCAGCAAGTTTGATGCTCTTAGCCATGAACTCCTTTGCAACAAAAACGCATCGGTCTCCGTCACTAAATCCCCCAAAATTGTAGACCTTATCAAAAGGCTTTGCCTGGGTAGTTGCAATAAAGCGTTTAAAAAGTGGCACATATTTTTCTAACTTACATATATTATCTCCGTGAGCGTGGATCAGAACTATTGAACCCTTTTCGCAGGCAAGAATCTCTTTTTTGATATCAGTTTCGGAATTGCCGTCGAGGTCGGTACAAATGACTTCAGGTACAATGCCTATATCCATAAGGACTGCGGCTGCCCCATCGGCTGCAATTACCGTAAAATCCAAAAAATTGATTTCCGAGAGGTCGTCCCCCAGTTTAGGAGCATTTCCGCACACCAGAACAGGCTTTCCAGAAATTAAGGCTTTAAGTTCGGATAGGCTGGCAGTGTTTTCCTCAGTCAGCCTGCTGGAAAGAAATAAAGCTGCCTTTTCATCCCCTTCTCGGTCGAATCCAAAATCCTCAAGTATCTGTTCATAAATTGGTTCCCAGAGAGTAAAATCCATATGGATACTTCCTTTCCTATTTTTAGTATTTAAGTTTCTGTTACAGATTTTATTTGATCTACAGGTTTTATTTGACCTCGCTTTTCTATAACACTAAGAATTTTTGATTTAAGCAATTTATAAGGCTTGTAATCTTTTACTGAGCGATTTTTAAGACTCTAGACTTTTAATGTAAGCTATAATAACTCCTGGATTTGATGCACAAAGGGTAAGGGGCCTTTAATCTTCTTTCTCGACTTCGCCTTTTACAATCATCACAGGTATTTTTGAATGCCTTACTACCTTTTCAGCTACACTCCCAAGCAGGAACCTGTCAATCCCTGTTCTACCAAGCGTTCCCATGATTATAAGGTCCATGCCTTCTTGTTCTGCAAAGTCCAGAATTCTGTTTGCAGGGTGCCCTTCAAGAAATACAGGCTCTACCCTAATGCCTGCAGCTTTTCCAGCCTCTTCAACAAAAGTAACGGCTTTTTTCGCTTCAGCCTCAAGGAATTCTCTCAATGTGCGATCCCATCCGAAATCTCTCGGGGAATAGCCTGCTGGGACAATTACGTATGCAGCATAGAGAGTTGCTCCCGTAAGCTTAGCAAGATCAATTCCTGCATCAATTGCTTTTTTTACCTGCTCCGAACCATCGGTTGCAATCATTATCTTTTTGTAATTTTTGTTTTCCATATTAAAATCCCCTAAGTTTAAAATCATAAATTTATACATTAAATATTTACGTTACGAGCCTATCCAAAACCAAGTTTATTCCAACATTAGTAGGAAATCCAAAGCAATTTCGTTATTAAATCCCGTTTGATAAGAGCCGTTTGATTATTGAGTTCAGGCTTCAGTGAAGTAGTTTTGAGCTTTGGGATTAGCTCTACAAGTTTGCATATTTTTGTGCAATTTCTAACTCCTAGAAGCTTTCCATTGTGCAGACATCCTCTTTATTTGTCTCTTTATTTGTCCACATTTATTTGAAAACTCAACCTGTACAATGTAGGTGTTACTATTATATAAAATAATTTTATATAAAATACTTTTTCAATAAGTTTAGTTCATTGGCCTATCCAGAACCTTTTTACCATTTAAGACTTGCAAATTGCCAGATTACTGCTTTTCCTGATCAGCCTCCGAGAGTTCAGGCTCCTTGCCGTTCTGAAGCCAGACTATATCAGCCACAGGCCTGCTGATATTACATAAACATTCTTACTAACAGGTAGAATAAAACGAGGAAGCAAAGGAAAAGGAATAAATGCATCAATATTCCAAGAGCGACTTCAGAATTTACTTCATGATCTCTTAGATACGGAATGTTTTGCTTCAAAGTGGAGAGGAAATTCCCAAGAAAATCTGCCATAGTTAATACAATAATTTCTCCATATATAGAAGTATAGATCTTGTCCCATGTTCAGTAGTTCGCTAAAATCTTACCTCCACTTTTAGTCTACCTCCATTATCTCAGACACCAGACTGCTGTCCTCATCCTTAACTTTC
>DADO01000196.1 GCA_002509325.1 Methanosarcina sp. UBA402
AGTGCTAGAAATGCCTTATGTTTCGTATATCAAGTATGCTTATTAACCTTACTGAATTGCAAAAAAGGTACGATACGCCACTAAAAGCGTTTTAGAAATAACATCAACTAACTAATAGCGCACGACCAAAAGCTTAGATCAACATATATTTTTCCATCTTTGCAAGCAAAAAAGTGCTTTGAATTCTCCTTATAGAGTTCCCCTACTTTATATCCTGAAATATTACATTTTTCCTTACCAAGGGTCTTAATGCTGAACCCAAGTTTGTGCAAACTGGTTTTCTTCAGCAGAGTATAATTCTTCAGCAGAGTATAATGATACTTTGGAGCACAGTCGGAGTTGTTACGGACTGCCTTACTCTTGGAACACTGCCCTTCTCAACAGAATCCATCACTTTTGAGAGCAGCTTCATTCCCATAAAAAATAATTTCTGATTAACTTCTTCAAGTTTCTCCCCTGGTTTTATACGCACCCTTTCCTGGAAAATGATATCATCGGTATCTTCGCCTTTGTCAATATAATGAAGAGTCACTCCTGGATTCAGGACATAATCATAATATTCCCAGAAAAGTGGAGTTGGCCCTCTGTATTCCGGAAGATGTGAATAATGAACATTAATGGTCCCAAGTTTTGGATACTAAATATGTTTTCCTTCAAGAGACGAGACATAGAATACACAACTACAAGATCGGGCTGGAGATTCTTCATCCATTTTTCGAGGTCTTCACTATCTCCTTTACTGAAGTAGTAGGGAATTTTTAATTTATTAGAGAAGATTTTTAGATTTAATGGATTCGAGGTAAGTGAATAATAGACGCCTGTAAAAATCCCTCCTATTGCTTTGAGGAATGGATTTAGTTCCTGTGCCTGGGCACACTCAATAATTCCAATTATTTCATGCTCAGACCCAGTAATTGATTCAAAAATTCAACAAAAAGAAGATTACCCCATAAACTGCGAATGTAACTGAAGTTTAAGCAAAGAATAAATCCAGAAAAACGCATCTTTTCATAAACATATTAGAGAGGATAAGAGGTAAGAGGGGAAAAATGAAGAGATGTACAAATAAACTTTGGAAGTATATGAAAATCAAAAATACGAAAATCATAGCTGCCTTTCTTATGGTTTTTGTGGTTATTTTTTCTGGCTGTGTTGATGGAGGACAGAACGAAACCGAACCAGAGAATACAACAAACAATAATCAGGGGATTATTGGAACAAACAATAATCAGGGGACTACTGGAACAAACAATAATCATGGAACCACTGGGGGAGATTATACGTATAGTACTGCAAATGTAGAAAGCATTCAGATTATGACCCTTGAGTCTTTTCCCGTACAGATACAGGTTACAGCAGAAGGCTACCTGCCTGACGGATGTACTGAAATCCATGAGATAAAGACTGAAAGAGAAGGAAATGGCTTCAATATCAAAATCAGTACAAAGCGCCCTAAAAATGCGGTCTGTACGCAGGCTATAGAGAACTTTAAGGAAACTATCCCCCTTGAAGTTCGGGGCCTCAAAGCCGGAAACTACACTGTAAATGTGAATGGAGTTACAGGATCTTTTGAACTGGCAGCCGATAACATATTTAATGAATCTCCCGGTTCCATACCGTCGAGCCCGCAGGTCATTACTGAAGCTGACAACGGGAAAACCATAAACCTTGAGAATGGAGAGACTTTTTCCCTGAAACTGAGAGAAAATCCATCCACAGGTTATTCCTGGCAACTCAACCTGAGCCAGGGACTCGACATTCTCAGCGACGAATATGCTCAGGGTCCAGCTCCTGAAGGTTATACTGGTGTTCCAGGAACTCATCAATGGGAAATAAAAGCCATAGCTGAAGGCAGCCAGCAGGTAAAAGGAATATACAAGAGACCCTGGGAAAATGAAACAGGCACTGAAGATAAATTCATACTGAACGTTGAAGTTATCTGAAGTTCAGCTTTGTTTTTCATGCCTTCTTCCATTTTTGTATTCTTTCCAGTAAGAGAGCAGGAGCATGAAAAATATTCACTGCCTTTCAAGTTCCAGCTTTATTCTCCAGCAATCTCACTGGATTTCCAGAGCCAGTTTCAGATCCTTAAGACAATTCTCGCAAATATAAGATGTGCCGATTTGTGTACACCCAAGAATTTCCTTACCTTCTTCCTTTTCTATTTCCCCCTGGCTTTCAGGATAGCCTTCACAGTAAACTCCGCACTTCACTTCACAATAAGCTCCGCAGAATAAGCACCTTGTCATAATATGATTTAGGGTTAGGATTTCAAATACGTTTCCAGAAAAACCAGAAAACAGGAAAAATAACGGACAGAAAAGAATCTGAAGAAAAATGAAAGGAGTTACAAAGCTCCTTTAGAGAAACCCCCCCTCTTTAACAATAAACATGTAAAGACACCCACCCAACCGAAAACTATATAAATGATCGTTCGTATGTTGAGGTAGTTATCCCAGGCAATATGGCCTGACAAATAAAACCCTGTAGCGGGGTAGGGTAGCCAGGAGATCCCGACGGGCTCATAACCCGTAGACCGATGGTTCGAATCCATCCCCCGCTATGTGAAGTTCTTTTTTGGATTTGTTTAATTTGTTTATATACTGCCGCCTTTTCAGATAATTCCTTGGTTAATTCCTTAGTTCAGATAACCATTTTCAAATAAATAATTTCAAATTTCCATAATATGGCAGCTTTTTATAACCTGTTACTGATAACCTGTTACTGACTTACATTTAAGCCCATTTACTTATACCTTTTTTAAGAAGCCAGCAAAACTCAAGGCTTATTAAGGAAGGCTACTTTCTTACACAAGGTCAAAAAGTGTGAGTATCTTTTCATTTATCCTTAAAAATTCATCAGGATGACTTTCATATGGTAATGGAAAAACTTGGAGACTCCTTACAGGGGGCGCTCAAGAAACTGATCGGCGCAGGACGCATTGATGAGCGTACGGTCAATGAAGTAGTAAAAGATATCCAGCGAGCTCTGCTTCAGGCTGATGTGAATGTAAAACTTGTTATGGGAATGTCCCAGAAAATCAAAGAGCGTGCAATGAAAGAAGACCCTCCTGCAGGTATGAACCCGAGGGAGCACGTAATCCGCATTGTATATCAGGAATTGATGGGAATTATCGGCAAGGGAGCTGAGATCCAGCTCAAGCCGCAGATTATAATGATGGTCGGGCTTCAGGGGAGCGGAAAAACTACCAGTACAGCAAAGCTTGCTCGCTACTTCCAGAGAAAAGGGCTCAAAGCAGGAGTTATCGCAGCAGATACCTTCCGTCCTGGAGCATACCACCAGCTTAAAACCCTCTGTGAGAAGCTCAATGTGGCGTTCTATGGAGAAGAAAACAATCCCGATGCTGTCGAAATCACCAGAAAAGGGCTCAAAACCCTGGAAAAATACGACGTGAAAATCGTGGATACCGCAGGTAGGCACGCCCTTGAAGCCGAGCTAATAGATGAGATGGAACGGATAAATGCCGTTGCAAAGCCAAACCACAAGTTCATGGTGCTGGATGCAGGTATCGGACAGCAGGCAAGCCAGCAGGCTCACGCCTTTAATGATTCTGTAGGAATTACAGGCGTTATCATAACGAAACTTGACGGAACCGCGAAAGGAGGCGGAGCCCTGTCTGCTGTTTCCGAAACGAAAGCCCCTATTGCCTTTATCGGAATTGGGGAAACGCCGGAAGATTTTGAAAAATTCGAAGCTGACCGGTTCATTTCAAGGCTTCTTGGCATGGGAGACCTCAAAAGCCTGATGGAAAAAGCTGAAGAGACCCTGAGCGAAGAAGACGTTAATGTCGAAGCCCTGATGCAGGGTCGGTTCACTCTCAAGGATATGTACAAGCAACTTGAAGCCATGAACAAGATGGGACCTCTCAAACAGATTATGTCCATGCTGCCAATGGGAATGGGAGGCGTTAAGCTCTCAGATGAGATGTTCCAGGCTACAAGTGACAAGATGAAGAACTACAGGATTATCATGGATTCTATGACAGAAGAAGAATTGACTGACCCCAAGCTCATAGGCGGTTCCAGAATCAAAAGGATTTCAAGAGGTTCAGGCTGCAGCCCTGAAGAAGTAAGGGAGCTTCTGAAATACCACAAAACCATGCAGACTGCTCTAAAAGGCTTTAGGGGCGGGAAATTCAATATTCAGAAAATGATGAAGAAAAGACTTGGGATGTAATTTATCCCTGAGTTCTTTTTTATTGAGTCTATCCCAAAACTCAAGATTGCGTCTCTAAATTTTCGAATTCCAAATGACAAATTGAGTTTCCGATCATGAAAATGATTCTGAGACTTTTATCGATGTGAAAATAAAAATTGGTTTTGGGATGGGCTCATCATTATACAGCTTTTTGTTTCTTTTTTTGTAACTATTCAGCCT
>DADO01000180.1 GCA_002509325.1 Methanosarcina sp. UBA402
TCCTCGTACTGTAAATAAAGAAACTCCGTAATTGTAAAGCGTAAAGATGCCCTTATACTGAAAGCATACCTGAGAATGATAACTTATTTCAGGTCTGAAAACAGATAAATAAACATGATTAGAGAGGGAAATGAGGAGACTGATCCTGAATTCATAGCTAGGCTTGCCAGTTACCTGGGGTTTGATGAGAAAAGGGTCAAGCGCCTTTTTGAGAAAAATTATCTTGCCCGAAACTGGGGAAAATATGAACACTTACTCCGCTTCGACAAGGAAATCTCCCATATCGAAAGAGGAACTGTGCTTTATGAGAAAGACAGTTCTTTCGAAATAATTATGGGTTTTCCGAAGATCCGAAGAGCTATGGTACTGAACCCTACACTTAAAAGGCACTTCAGCGGCCTTGAAAAGGTAGCTGTGGAAGAAAAAATGAATGGATATAATGTCCGCATAGCAATTGTAGAGGAACAGATACTTGCAATTACCCGAAGCGGCTATATTTGCCCTTATACAACTCAAAAGGCAAAAGAGAAACTGGATCTGAGATTTTTTGACGATTTCCCTGAACTCGTACTCTATGGAGAAATGGTAGGTCCTGACAACCCGTATGTCTCAAAAGAGATTTATGGTATCGAATCGGTAGCGTTTTATATTTTTGACATTCGGGAGAAAAATACAGGTAAGCCTCTTCCAATAAGCAGGAGGCACGAAATCCTGAAAAAATATGATTTTTCCCAGGTAAGGTCTTTCAATGAGATTCCCCTAGAAACCGCAGCTGAAGAAATAGGAAAAATCGTCCGGGAACTGGGGGAAAAAGAGCATGAAGGCGTCATAATAAAAGATCCGGAAATGGTTCTTTCGCCATTAAAATATACCTCTTCTCAGAGTAATTGCTCAGATCTCAGGCACGCCTTTAAGTTTTACAATGAAACCGGCAGAGACTTTATGCTTTCCCGAATTGTCAGAGAAGGCTTCCAGACAGTTGAATGGAACGAAAACGAGATCGAGTTTGAAAACCGCTGCATGCAGCTAGGGGAAAGCATATTGGACTCTCTCAGGAAATCCATCAGAAGTGTAAAAGACGGTCAAAGGCTGTACGAGGAAGCGAGGATAAGGGTAAGGGACTTAAAAACAGCAGCCGATTTTGAAGAGTATCTTAAAAGACTTGGGGTTGATACAATTTTTGAAGAGCCCCAGTCTGTTGGAGAAGAGTATCTGATAATTATAAAAAAAATTAATAAAAGCACCAACGATAAAACTCAGGCAATCTGGCAGGGTGAACCCTGGTAATCTTTAGCGATGAGGTCAGGACCCAAATTTTGGGTTCTAAACTTCGAATATTAAGAACTTTTTTAGAATGTTTCGAAAAGAAATATATTACAGTATAATTATACCAAATGCAGTTTTAAATTTATATATCAAGCAGATTTCAAAACTACGATTCTAATTATAGAATTCAGAACTGCTTCAAAACTACAATACCAGTTATAAAAAACTACAATACTAGTTATAATATTTAGAACTACAACACCATTATAATACCAGTTGTAACACTCAGAACTATGGTACCAGTTATATGGTACCAGTTATATGGGGTACCAGTTATAGTATTTAGACTCCAGAAAGTATCCTAAATCCAAAAAGATCCAGCTTATGTAAAGCATCGTGAGACTGAATTATTTTATCCAGAATAATCCAAATTTAAACCCCCTCTTAGACGTAGCTCAAATTTAAAAGACCCTTAAATGTCGTAGTTTGAAGAAATTAGAAGAAATTAGAAGGAATCCAGTATGACAAATCTTGCAATTATCGGAACGGAAAAGAGTGGAAGAACCTCCCTTGCCGCAAACCTCGGGAAAAAAGGGACATACTCCGACATAACCCTATATAATAATGATAAAGAGAAACGAAAAATGGTTTTTGTGGACCCTCACAGCTATCCTAAAACCTTAAAATCCCTGGTTACAGCACTGAACATTTCAGATATGGCAATCCTCTGCATCCCTCCTGATGGGCTTAACAGGGATAATCCTGCAAGTGTTCATACTGGAGAATGTATTGTTGCCCTGGACCTGCTCGGCTTTAAACATGGAATAATTGCCCTGACAAAGTCTGACAGTACCCACATACATGCAATCGATGAACTGAAAAAGAAAATAAAATTAATGACTGCAGGCACTTCCCTCCAGAACTGGGAATGCATTTCCCTTAACACCAATAAAAGTGCGAAAAATCCTTTTGAAGGTGTGGAAGACCTCAAAGCCAAAATTAACGAGATCTCGGAAAAAGTTGAAGCTGAAAAGGCTGAGATGAACAACCTCCCTGCAAGGGTGTTCATAGACCATGCCTTTAATGTTACTGGAAAAGGCTGTGTTGTTCTCGGAATTGTCAAACAGGGAATCTCAAAAGACAAAGACAAGACCAAAATTTTCCCTCTGGATAAGGATATTGAAATCCGATCTATTCAGAGTCATGATGTGGATATTGACAGTGCACCCACTGGCACCAGAGTAGGGATGCGCCTTAAAAATGTACAGGCCAAAGATATAGAAAGGGGATTTATCATCTCTGACAAAGAAATCGTAAGTACTGACTACACCCTTGAATGCACTATCTCAAAATTCACACGGGCAATCGAAACCTCAGGTGTGCTTCATCTCTTTGTTGGCCTGCAGTCCGAACCTGTACGTGTTGAAAAAATTTTGGTTGATGGACAGGAAGTAAATGAAGTAAAACCCGGCAGTACCTGCGTGCTGGAACTCTCAGGCAAAAAGAAAGTAGCTTACAGCAAAGAGGATCGTTTCTTGCTGGCAAACCTTGACCTGCCCCAACGATTTTCAGGCTATGGCTTTTCAAAATAAGAGTCTCTTTATGATAAATTCATTTAAGGGTATAAGATATGGAAATGGATTCAGGAAAAGATGAAACTGTATGTGAAGACAGTATATGTGAAGACAGTATATGTGAAGACAGCGTATGTGAAGACAGTGTATGTGAAGACAGTGTATGTGAAGACAGTGTATGTAAAGACAGCGTATGTGAAGATAGAGAAAACATAGTAAGAGATAGAACTCTAAAAGATAGGAACCCCTATGAAAAACGTTTTCATAGAAACGTCTGCTGGCAGAGCTCTTACCAGAGGCCAGAAGGTAAAGAGCTTATCATGGCACTGTACGGTAGCCTTAGAGATGGTCTTTACAATAGCCGGCGTTTCAATCTGCAAAACAGGTCAGAGTTCCTGGGAATTACAAAAGTAAGAGGGTACGCCCTTTACTCATTGGGTCCCTACCCAGGCATCTATCCTTCGGAAGATTCCTATGTTGTAGCTGAAGTACGCAGGTTTTCAGGAAAAGAGCAACTCAAAGTCGCCAGATCAATTGATTATATGGAACTTTATGGAGGATATCACAGGGAATATGTGGATCTTGGAATAGGTGAACAAAAGTTCAGAGGTTTCATTTATGTTTATGATGAGAAGCCTGAGTCTGA
>DADO01000064.1 GCA_002509325.1 Methanosarcina sp. UBA402
GAAATTTGTCTATCGAATCTTAGTAAAGATGGCTATTGATGTTGTTTTATCTAGGCTGAATAGTTACAATCCATGTAAAATGTTTTACTATTGGGATAGTTAAAACGACAATTTTATCTCTTTCTCAATATTTCAATCTCAAATATAGTTCCTTATAGTTCTCTTTCTATAAAAATAGAGTGATTTATGGAGCTATATGGACAAACCTGATTATTAAAAATATCATTTCCTCTATATCTCTAATTAGATTACTGTATTATAACTCTTTGTAGGTTCTTCGTATTTCGAGTGGGAAATTTGTAATCAATGCCGAAAACAGGGGTAATTTAATCCACCAGTTATCCGAAAAATAAAAATGAAGTCTTAAAAATCCACTGAGGGGAAAAATTAGATTCTGTTTCTTCTCTGAAGGTTGTAGGGGGTCTGGCTGGGCCGGCAGCCGGCTAAATATGAAAATAGAGTTGTACATCTTCTCTTAAGCGGAGCAAAAGTAATGTAAAACAGCATGTATTATTTCACAGCTATCAGTTGACTTCAATTTCTTCCAGCATTTCTTCAATTAGCCCCTTTAGAAGAGGTAAATCTTTCTTTGCAGTGTTCCAGATTATGGGAAGATCTACTACAAAATTATTGTTGGTTCTTTTGCCTTTTGTGGCGTCTTTGGGGAATTTTGGTAGAGTCTTTGTAGCTCTGCCGGTTAGATTCAAATATCCGATTTCCAATCTACCTTTTATGTCCAGGCAGATTATAGATTCGATATACCGTATTTTCGATAAAACTGTACTGCAGGCTGATAAGGGGCAATACAAAGAGGCTCTTGAAAACCTTGAAACGGCTGAAAAGCTCTCGAAAAAGGCAAATAGGCCGGAATTCTTATGCCAGACCTTGATGTTGAAAGGAAGGGCTCTGCTTAACCTGAGCAGGCAGGAAGAGGCCCTGGTTGAGTTCCAGAGGATGCTTGAGCTTGCCATCCCTCTCTTTCTGGAAAATGCAGAAGATACCAATTATCAGTATTTCGTCTACAATTCTATCGGTTTTACTGTAAAGACGCTTACGGAAATTGGCAATGTTTCGAAAACAAAAGAATCCCTTGCCAGGAATGAAAAATACTTCGAGGAAACCTTTGCTGCATTTGAAAAGCTGATTGCAAAAGAGCCTGAGAATTTTAAATCAATTGGAAATTATTTGAAAACGCTGGAAAACGTCCGGCGCTATTATACGAACTCCGAGCAGTTTGAAAAGCAGACCCCGCTCATGGGCAGGATCGTGAAGAACTATGGGAAAATGTTTGAAATCCAGCCCAAAAAAGAGGAACTGTTTGATAAACTGAATGAATTAATTGAGGAGTTTAAGACTTACTGCTTTGTTTTCGGGAAGCTCGAAGAAGCAAAAGAAGTCTTCACGCAGGCCGAAGAAGTCTATAAAAGTGTCCTCGAAAAAGAACCTGGGGACAGCCTGGCTTTCAGGAACCTCATATCCTTATATGAAGAGTTTGGGGACCTGTACGCAGAAATGGGGAAAGCCGAGAAAACTGAAGAAATCTTCCTGAAGGCCCTTGATATTCTGGACGAAAAGCTCAGGAAACAGCTTGGGGAAATTCCTGACATAAGGAAGCAGAGTGAAATCCTCCAGGCCCTCAGCAAGTCTTTTTCTCATGAAGGAGAAATTGAGAAAGCGGGTCAATATGCTGAAAAAGCCCTTGAAATTCTCAAAGAATTGCCAGGGAAAAAGCCTGAGGATCTGGACTATCAATATGATATTTCCGACGACTTCACCGAACTTGGGGAACTGTTTGGAGAGATCGGGGACATAGAACATGCAAAAGAGTGCCGTATGCAGGAAATCGAGATCTACAGGAACATACACGAAAAAGACCCTGAGGACCTGGTAAGTGTAACGAATATAGCTGCTACCCTTGACCAGATCGGGCACCTGCATGCAGGCCGTGGGGAAACGGAACCTGCAAAACAGTACTATGAACAGGGAATTGCGGTCTATGAAAACCTGCTTGAATCCGACCCCGGAAATGCCGAATATGACATCGGCATTGCAGATTCCTTAAATTACATTGGAGAGCTGTATATTTCTCTTGAACCTGAAACCGCCCGCCATTACTTCGAAAAAGCTCTTGCAATAAACGAAAAAGCGGCAAAAATGTTTCCGGAAAGTACTGATTACAGAGAAGAGCTCATCTATACCCTGAAAAATCTTGCATCCTTAAGTATCGCGCAAGAACAGTATGAAAGCGCAATTCAGGCGCATGAGCATATTACAGAACTCCGCCTGGAAATGGCCAGAAAAAATCCGGGGGACTCGAAACGTGAAAACGATCTGGGTACTTCCTACAGTGAATTTGGTCTCCTTCTTGAAAGGGCAGAAAAGCCGGAACTTGCAAAGCAGCAGTATTCAAAAGCAGTAGAAGCCTTCAGGCAGATCCTGCAAAATGAAGATGAAGGCTCCCTGGCAAAAGACCTGCTGGCCATGAACCTCCGTTTGCAGATCACACTCTTCACCCGTGCAAAAAAGCACAACTTCAGTAGTTCACTAATTTT
>DADO01000230.1 GCA_002509325.1 Methanosarcina sp. UBA402
GACTTTTCGGATAGGCTCTAAGATTAAAGAAAGCTAAGATCATTTACGGCTTCTCGTGAAAGAGCAGAAAAATATTCCCAGAAGCCGCCTAAAAAATCTCGATATTCTTAAGATATTACCTAATGTCTGCATTCTCAAACCAGGAGGTAAAAAACCTCCCAGTTTTTCAATCCCTTTTCTAGAGGTAAAAACCTCCAGGCTTTCAATCCCTTTTCATGCTCTCATGTCGGGAGCTGAGTTCGGCTGCGACTTCATCAAGAGTAATATTATTTGCCGCAAGCAGTACAAGAAGATGGAAAATAAGGTCCGAACTTTCCGAAACGATCTCCGCATGGTCTTCGTTCCTGACTGCAAGGATCGTTTCAATTGATTCTTCTCCTACTTTTTCAAGAATCTTGTTCATACCTTTGCGATGATTCAAAAGCTTGCAAACATATGAGCGTTCATTATAGTTCTGTTTTCGGTCCAGGATGATCTCATATACCCTGTTCAAAATCGATAGGTCAGCATCCGGCATTTTAACACCTGTTTTATCAAACATTGATAAATATTTAAAAATTTAAACGAAGAATATATCCAAAAAAGTAATAACAGGAATCTTTTAAACCTTCCTTGGATCAGTGATTTCTCCTGTAAGGGCTGATGCTCCTGCAATTGCAGGGGAAGATAGGTATACAAAAGATTCGGGACTTCCTTCTCTGCCCTTAAAGTTTCGGTTCGAGGTTGCAAGGCCCACTTCTCCTGCCCCAAGCAAGCCAAAAGAGCCACCCATACAGGGTCCGCAGCAAGGGGATTCTACGATTGCACCTGCTTCCATAAGCTTTTCTATATACCCAGCTCTCAGCAGTTTCAGGTACTCTGTCCTTGAAGCGGGAACAACAAGAAGGCGCACCCCCTTTGCTACGGGTTCGTCGCCCATAATATCTGCCACAATTTTAATATCTTCAAATCTTCCATTCGTGCAGGAACCCACAAAGATCTGGTCAAGTTTCGTGCCCACGACCTCGGTTACGGGTTTTACGTTATCCACATTGTGAGGGCAGGCTACCTGAGGTTCGAGGTCAGATATATCGTAGTGCCGGACTCCCACATATGACGCACCTTCATCGGATACCCAATACGGGTCGAATTCATAATATAGAATCCTTTCTTCGAGGTATTTTGCAGTCACTTCATCAGCCTCGATGATTCCTGCTTTTCCTCCCATTTCGATTGCCATATTGGACATAGTCATGCGTTCGGGAATGGAAAGAGAGCGGATTGTTGAGCCTCCAAACTCGGCTGCCATATACCTGGCTCCTTCTACCCCTACATCGCCTATTAGGTGAAGAATAAGGTCTTTTGAGTAAACGTGTTTTGGCAGGTTGCCTTCCACTTCAAAGCGGAAAGTCTCGGGTACCCTGAACCAGAGTTTACCAGTGGCAAAAACCGATGCCATATCCGTAGACCCTATACCTGTAGAAAATGCCCCAAGAGAACCATACGCACATGTATGCGAGTCCGAACCAACTATAAGGTCTCCTGGCAGCACGTGCCCTTTTTCGGGGAGAACCTGATGGCAAACTCCTTCGCATACATCGTAATTTAAAATACCCTGTTCCTCTGCAAATTTTCGGAGCATAATATGATTTTCTGTAGCATTAATAGAATCCGCAGGAACCTGGTGGTCAAATACGATCACTATTTTCGTCGGATCCCAGACTTTTTTCTCTTCTCTATCTTTCATTATCTCGTAAAAGCCTTTGACTGCCAGCGGACCTGTGATGTCATGAGTCATTGCCAGGTCTACATTGGCCAGCACGAAATCCCCGGCTTTTACGGGACTTCCGGAGGCCTTCGAAAAGATCTTTTCCGAAACGGTCATCGGACGATTTTCATTACCAGACATCTCGCTCATGGGGAATAACTCGCTCTTTCTAATAAATAAATTTAATTGATGATTCAGGCAGAAAAGGATTAAAAAACGAATTATGGTTCATTAAACGCTAAACATATTTAAAAATATGGGAATTTTAGCTAATATATTTTAAAATAGTGTCGATTTTGTGCAGTTAATCAATAACTTCATTAATACCGTTGCTGTCGTGAACTATATAGGCACATGTGCCGTTCTCCAAACTTGTTTTTGCAAGTTCAAGCCCTTTTTCCTCTCTCCTGAAATCCATGAATTTTTCATACACCGCACATGTATCCTCAAGTTCCGAAACATACCTTAAAAGGAGGTTCTCTGCCAGTTTTCGGCTGTCTTCTGCAGAGATCGGGTACCTGAGGCCTTCACATTCACAGATCTGTAATCTCAGCTCTTCGATATAAAAGGGATAAGTGCTGCAGAGCATAGGGCGTACTGGATAAACCCGACATTTATGTGTATCCCTCTCAAGAAAAATGCAGTCTCCGTTTCTCTTCCGTCTGAGTATCCATCCAAAGGCGTGAATCTTACCTTCAGAATCGATATACTCCTGAAGAGATTCAAGAAATCCAAGAGAAGATGGCTCTTCGTTTTCTTCCAATGGTCTCAGTTCTTCGTTTTCCTCTGATAATCTCTGATCATCGTTTTCTTCCGATGGTCTGAAAGAAGTCTCAGGATGTTCTTCTTCATCTTCCCAGGTTTCATCCTGGACAGGCACTTCAGGCACAAATGGTCCTGCAACTTCCAGTTTTGAGAGGCCTGTATATTCTCGGATTCTTTCGATCTCGGAAGGGATTACAGCTACCCTGTTGTCTCCGAAAGCGCGCTTGCAGCATTTTCCACAGTGATGGCAGGAAAACCCGATTTTCTGAATTTCGGCTGCAAGGTGTTCAGGGTCAAGTTTGCGAGCCATTTCTATTTCTTTCTTGAGATCGGCAATAAGAAGGAGTTGATAGTTTCTTTTTTTGGACCTCTCCCACTTCTCGCCTGCGCTTGAAGCTTCCATATAAAGACTCGTGTCCTTCTGGTACATCAAATTTACGCAAGCAGCAGTTAATGCCGATGATATTCGAAAATTTCATTCAGATCAGCATTTACCGGATTGATAACGAATCATAATAAGAAACTATATATCAGGGGACTCAGTTTAAACTTAAATTTGTATGTGGCAGACATTACTCAAAAAGTTTGAAAAATATCCTGCGCAGGCAAAAGTGCTAAAGTTGCTCTTTGAACGTGGATTTCAGGTGAACGAAGAAGGAAAGGTCACCTCTGGAAGTATTGAGATAGCACATACCCAGCTTGCAAAAGAAGCAGGCGTTGACCGGCGCGTAGTTGACGCAACTACAAAGACCATTATTTCAGACGAACTTTTGAGCACGATTTTTAAAAATATTCACTCCATCCCTTTCTTAAGAGACGTGGCCCCTTCCCTTGGCCTAGGAGTAATCATTATTATCCCTGAAGATGCGGCTCACGTGGGGATCCTTGCGGAAGTTGCAGGCCTGATCTCCAGAAGCAATGTGAGCATTCGCCAGGCTGTCTCGGATGACCCCTATTTAACTGATAACCCAAGACTTACGATCATTACCGACAAGAAAGTGCCTGGAGAGCTAGTGGACAAAATCCTCGAACTGCCCTCAGTTAAAGGAGTAAGTATATACTGAACCTTTGTCTCTATTTTTTGGTCAAACTTTTTTGAAAAAGTTTGTGGGCAAGCTTTTTTTAAAAAGGGTTGTGTCAAAGGAGTAAGTATTTACAGTTGTCCCCACTAAAAGTCAGCTAAAAAACAGTATTTTTGGACAGAACTCCTCGTATATCTATGCAAATTTTCCATAGAATATGCTTTCCTCATGAATAGATCTTCTATGGTAACTATTCAGCCTATCAAAACATGACTGTTGATATTGATTCTAACGAAAACGAGGGAAAAAAAAAAAAAAAAAA
>DADO01000091.1:0-2581 GCA_002509325.1 Methanosarcina sp. UBA402
GGAAGAAAAAGAAGCGTATCAACAAATGAAAATATTAGATTTTTAATCAACATTATAACCATAGCGCTGGCGCGGAACATACCCCGTTGCTTGCGGCGGGGTGCGCCAGCGCAACTTTGATTTTTTCGGCTTTAATCCTTTATATCTTCTATAACCTGTTTACCCCTTTCTGCAGGCACAATTGTCAGCTCAGCATTTGGAAATTTTCTCACCAGAGGCTCGCCATCTGCAATCCTGTCCATGGTGATTGCAACCGCAGCAACTTCAGAATGAGGCTGGCTGCCAACTGCAACATTCCAGTCCGCAAGTTGGTAAACTTCAGGAGGGACTTTTTCTGCTCCGACGACGATCATAAGCCTGTCACAACTTTTAAGCTCGTCAGTGATATCGGGCAGATTGATCCCATACATCGAAAGATGGCAGACTTTTCCTCCAGCAGCTTTCCATTCTTTGATTTCCTGCTTAAAATTAACATTATTTCTAACATAAAAATCTCCACCCCAGCGTTTGACGACATCCTCAAGGGTCCGCACTATCCCCAGGTCGTCCGAGGCAAGGAGCATGCCTTCTGCACCGAGCAGTCGGGCAGTTAAGCCCACATGGGTGGTGATTCTTTTATCCCTTTCCGGACGGTGCCCCAGGCGCAGCAAAATAATCCTTTTCATGCTCGTGCTAAAATCCTGCAAAGTATTAAAGGATTTCACTGAAAAAATTGAAGAAAGTTATTGGAATCCATAAATTCCTGGAATTCTCTTCAGAAGCATGCCCTCAACAATTATTGGGTTTGTTCGCTGGGCTGTTGCCAATGCATTCTCGAGTTTGAACTCTTTTTCGGCATGAATTGTAAGGATTGGGTCTCCTTTTTTAACGGCCTGCCCCATTTTCCTATGAATGGAAACTCCAGCCCCTTTGTCATTAGGAGAACCTGCAAGCCTGGCAATCTCAATTATCCATCTATTGTCAAACTCAATAACATACCCGTCTGCAGAAGCTACGATGTCGGCTGTGTATTGCCCCACCTGGATATCATCGGATGTAATATTCGGGTCTCCTCCCTGAGCTTCAATGATCTGTTTCATCTTTTCAAGGGCTTTTCCACTTCTTAAGGTTTCAAGTGCAACTTCCTTTCCGTGGTCTCTTGGAGCCGCCCCCCCCATCTCAAGCATGATACCTGCAAGGGCAGCACTTTTTTCAATCAGGCTGTTTGGGCCTTCCATGCTTTCCATTACTTTCAGAGCTTCCCTGACTTCCAGCGCGGGTCCCACTTTTCTTCCTATGGGGGACGAGCCGTAGGTAATCGCACATTCGACATGCATTCCAAGCCTATACCCAAGGTTAATCAAATCTCTCGCAAGTTTTTGCCCTTCCTGAACATTATGAACTTTTGTACTCGGTCCGACCGGGATATCCATTACCACATTGTCAGCTCCTATCGCTCCTTTTTTTGCCATAATTGAAGCGAGCATCTGGTGATAGGGGTCAATGGAGAGAGGGTACTCAACTCTTATGAGCTTGTCATCCGCAGGCGCGATATTTGTGGCTCCGCCCCAAACAAGGGCCCCGCCGACGCTTTCCGTTATCTCTTTGACTTCCTGGGAACTGAATTCTACAGGACAGAGCACTTCCATAAGGTCGGCAGTCCCGCCTGCCCCTGTGATCGCCCTGGAACTCGTTTTCGGAATAAGAAGCCCGTTTGCAGCGACAATTGGAACAATTAGTAGAGAGATCTTGTTTCCTGGCACTCCTCCTATAGAGTGCTTATCCATTATGGGGTGAACATCAAACTCGATTGTATCTCCGCTATCGATCATAGCTCTTGTCAGCCATTCTACTTCATCATCCGTCATTCCGTGGATATAAGAAGATGTTATGAAAGCCGAAAGTTCGATATCGCTGAGGTTTTCTTCCACGATATCGTTTACGAGCGTTTTAATCTCATCCTGCGCAACAGGCCTTTTGTCCATAACTTTCTTGATCACAGCTGAAGATTTTGAACGGATTGCCGGGATGACCTCTACTGGCTTATCCCAGTCCCGGAAGTGCTCGTTAACTTCGAAAAAAACTCCCAGCGTGCCTGGAGGAACCATGTCATCCGTTGTGTCCACAATAGCAGAAGTACTATCGTGCCCGCGGATACGGACCCTATCTCCCGGATAAACTCCCATTTCCTTTGCATCGGCAATATTCAGTAGCACTTTGTGCTGACCTATTTTTATATTAAAATGTTCCAGTTTCAACTGCATGAAAAACTCCTTCCGTTTCGTTATTTCTGTTTATTTCTCATAGGGAAACTGACAGACGAACCTGAAAAATTTGGTAAATTAAAACTTAATAAATTAAAACTTAGTAATTAATATTAAATGTAAATAGTAAACGTAACAGTAAATGTTATTAATAGATGTTAAACTGAGGTTTAATATTAAACCTCGTATTATTTTAAATAATCGCGTAAAAGCTTTAAGAATGAAAAGATAAAGTCAAGAATTATAACAGAGATTATAACTGAGTCAGGAACTTAATTAAGATATGAACTGTAACTATTCTGCCTATATAAAACAACATCAATAACCATCTTTACTAA
>DADO01000091.1:2851-13919 GCA_002509325.1 Methanosarcina sp. UBA402
TAGAATCAATATCAACAGACATGTTTTGATATTTTCAAATCCCTTATACCCAGCAAAAATTTCCTCTAAAGCTTCATGAAAATCTGACAGACTACGGTATGTAGCAACTTTATTACTCAGCAACTTTATAACTCAGTAACTTTATTATTTTCTTTTTCGGCTTCTTTTCTCTCAGCCCTGTGCTTGTGGAGAGCCATTTCTATATTACTATGCAGATCTTCTTCCTTAAAGGGTTTTGAGATATATCCTGCAGGCTCGGTCGTTTTTGCCCTCTCCAGAGTCTCGTCATCAGTGTAGGCGGTAAGATAAAGTACTGGAATTCGGAGCCGGTTTTTAATTTCACGGGCAGCCTCAATCCCATCCATTTTCCCTTTTAGCATAATATCCATTAAGACAAGATCTGCATTCGTCAGCTCTGCTTTTCTTATGGCTTCTTCTCCTGTAGCCGCAGTACCCGGCACAGTGTAACCAAGATTTTTCAGCTTGTTTCTAATATTAAGAGCCACGATATTCTGGTCTTCGACGACCAGAATTTTTGCTTTTTTCATTGTATCTCCCCTTTGACGTCGAATAAGCCTCAGAATAATCAATTATTTTCCTTAAAGAATATCTCGAAGGTAGTTTCTGCACTTTTTTGAAGTTCGATTTTACCCTCCAACTGGTCAACAAGAATGTTTACAAGTTGTAGGCCCAAAGAGCCAGTATTTCTGAAATCAAGATTTTCCGGAAAGCCTAGTCCGTTGTCCGAAACTACCAGCGAATATTGACTACTTTTATCAACTGAGCTCTCTGCAACAATATTATTGGTGCTATTACTTATACTTTTATTCTCTCCACTCTCTTGAATCCTGCGGAGTTTTATCCGGATTTCCCCTTTTCTACCCTGAGGAAACGCGTGTTTTAGAGAATTGGATACAAGTTCATTAATAATTATCCCAAGAGGGACTGCCGTGTCCATTCCGAGAAAAGTCTCTTCAATATCCAGATGCATCACTATATCGTCTTTTCTGACCGCGTACGAGCGAAGGAGATCTGCAGTCAGTTTTCGAAGGTATTCTGAGAAATCAAGGGTCTCGTTATTTCTTGACTTGTACAGTTCTTCATGGATTATAGCTATGGTGGAAACCCTGTTCTGGCTTTCACGGAAGGCTTCAAGGACTTCCTTTTCGCTGAACTGCTCTGCCTGGAGTTCCAGCAGGCTGGAAATGACCTGGAGGTTATTCTTTATGCGGTGATGGATTTCTTTTTTACGAATTTCTTCTACTTTCCTCAGAGACTCTTCAGCTTCTTTTTGCTCGGTTATATCGTAGACCGCACCCTGAAGGATTCTTTTCTTACTTGTAAAGTCCGAAACATTCTGAATTATTTCACGGACCCATCTTATTTTTCCATTCCTATGCCTTATACGGTATTCGTGCTCTATAATAAGTAGTGGATCATTTATTAATTTTTCATTATTATTAAAAAGTATTTTTCGGTCTTCAGGGTGAACAATCTGGTACCAGTTAACTTTTCCGGAAATGAAGTCATCTCTCTGATATCCTGTGGTTTCCTCCACACTTCCATCCACAAGAACAGGTGTGAAATCCAGATCTCCCTGGAAGGCTATACCCCTGAAATTCTTCATAAAGGATCTGTAACGCTCTTCACTCTCTTTCAATTTTTTCGACGCAAGTTTTAACCCTGTAATATCTTTCATTACACCAATGTCCCTGTAAGAACCAGCCTGTTTATCTTTCAGGAAAATCCCGCTATCTTCCACATGCAGATAACTTCCGTCTTTTCTTCTGAATCTATATTCGGTGGCAAACCTTTCTCCTTTTTCTATGAACTTTTTCAGCTTTTCGATAACTTCTTTACGGTCATCGGGGTGAATATGTACTTCCCAGTTTTTCCTGTTAAAATTCTGGAATTCTTCCGGACTATACTGGGTAAGCTCTTTAATGGCTCCAGCCCATTCAATTTTACCTGTGAGCCTATCATAATCATATACTATCTGTCCTATTTGCTCGGCAGCGATCCGGTATCTTTCTTCGCTTTTCTCAAGTTTTACTTGAGCCAGTTTCAGCTTCGTTATATCTTTTATTACCCCAAGAACCCGGTTCATCTGGCCTTTTTCGTCCCTGAGCCATACTCCGCTATTTTCTACATGGATGTAATTTCCATCCTTTCTCCTGAACCTGAATTCTTCGCTGAACCTCTCTCCATTTCCGATCGGCCGTGCTATATTTCTCATTGCCTTTTCCCGGTCTTCAGGATGGATTCGACCAAGCCAGACCTCAGTGTTGAATTCCCTGAACTCTTCAGTGCTATATCCGGTGATTTCTCTGATGGCTCCAGCCCAGTCCATTATCCCGGTTTCATGATCATAATCGTATACTATCTGTCCAGTCTGTTCTGCAGCTATGCGATACTTTTCTTCACTTTTCCAAACTCTTTCAATTGCTTTCTTTCTCTCAGTGATGTCTTTAATGACCCCAAGTACCCTGTATATGTCCCTGCTTTCATTTTCCAGGTAAACCCCGCTGTCTTCCACATAAAAATAGCTACCATCCTTTCTTCGGAGCCGATACTCTTCAAGATATTTTACTCCATTCTTCATGCAGCTTTCGTGGGCTTTTATAGCTTTTTCCCGGTCTTCAGGATGGACATGGTCAGCCCAGAAGGCAGAGGTAAAGCCCTGGAGATCTTCATAATTATATCCAGTAAGTTCCTCAATAGCGCCTGCCCAGGAACTGTAATTGTTTTTCACATCGTAATCGTAAATGAGCTGTCCTGTCTGTTCAGCGACTGCCCTGTATCGTTCCTCGTTTCTCTCAAGAGTTTCCCTGGCAAGTTTTCTTTCAGTTATATCTTTTATTACTCCGACAGCCCTGTATATCTGCCCTTTTTCGTTTAAAAGGTAAATGCTGCTGTCTTCGGCATGGAAGTAGCTTCCGTCCTTCTTTTTGAACCTGTAATCTTCAAGGTATTTTCCCCCGGCTTCCATACAGCTTTTATGAGCTTCCCATGCTCTCTCCTGGTCTTCTTCATGGATGTTTGTTATCCAGCTTTCGATGTCTATCTGTTCGAACTCCTCAGGACTGTAGCCGGTAAGCTGCGAAATGGCTCCTGCCCAGTCAAGCCGCCCGGATTCAATGTCATAATTGTACACAAGCTGCCCTGTCTGCTCGGCAGCGATCCGATATCTCTCTTCATTTTTCCTGAGAGTTTTTTCAGCCGCTTTCCACTGGGTTATATCCAGCATTACCCCGACAACTCCGGCCGCTTCTCCCGAGCTGTCCTGGTAGGCGGCTTTATGGAAAAGGAAATCTCTTTGTACACCATCGGCACAGACTACTTTAGTTTCGTAATAGTTGCTTCCCCCGCTCTCAATAAGACTCCTGTCATCCTCATAATATATCTCTACAAGCTCTTTTGGAATTTTTTTCTGAAACTCCTGGAAAGAAATCCCTCTAATTTCATTTTTGGGAATCCCCATGATCTGTCTGGCAAAACTCTCATTACAGTTTACATATGTTTCATTCAAGTCTCTCTGGAATACAGGGCTTGGGATACTATCAAGCAGAACTTCCAGAAACTGCACATTATTCTGAAGCTTTCTTTCGACTTTCCTTAGCTTGGTTACATCGAGCAGTACGGCAACCATATTTCTTGCTTTTTCTTCCTCGTCGGAAAAAGTTGCCTTGCTCGCCAGAAAATCCCTTTTTATTCCATCGGCGCACATGATCTCTTTCTCATAGGCGTCGCTTCCTCCTTTCTGCAACAGCTTCAGATCATTTTTATGGATTTCAAGCGAGAGCTCGGCTGGAGATATCCTGCATGTTTCGTCAAATGTTTTTCCTATAATCTCTTCTTTTTCCAGTCCAAGGACTTTCCTGGCTAAAATATCATTACAGCCCAGATACCTGCCTTCACTATCTTTATAATATACAGGTGCAGGTATCGTGTCCAGGAGAGTTTCAAGAAACTTCAGGTTGTTCCTCAGGGCTTTTTCAATTTTTCTCCTTTCCATTACTTCATGTACAAGTTTCTCATTTGCTTCCGTGTACTCCAGCGTCCTTTTTTCAATGAGCTTTTCCAGCTCCTGCTGATGAATCCGAAGTCTTTTCTCGGCTTGCAGGCGTTCTATAGTCTCAGACAACAAAAAAGCGGCAGAATCAAGGAAATGTATATCCTCCTCAGTAAATTCTCTTTTTTCTCGACTGTAAACTTCCATTACCCCAAAAGGCTTATTTATATTTCCTATCAGGAGCGTCACTCCGCTGACCACTCCATATCGCCTTAGAATTTCACTGCATTCAAAGCGGAGTTCGGTTTCAATATCCTCCAGGATAACTGGTTTTCTCAAAACAAGGGTATGTTCTGCCTGAGACTTTTCTTTTATGACTACATGGTCTGTAAGCCCTTTTCCCCATCCGTAGCCTGCCCTTACAATAAAATTCCCATCAGGCGTGAGTTCCAGGACCCTGGAAAAGTCGGTACCAAGCTCCTTAGCAATAAGCATGGCACTTTCTTCCAGAATTGCCTGGAAGCTTTTGCAGGTTAAGGATATCCTGCCAAGGTTGCTCAGGGAAAGGTATTGTTTCTCCCTTTTACGGAGTTTTTCTTCAGTAAGAACCTTGAAACTTATGTCAAATCCCTGAAGATATATACAATCCTCTTCTGGAAAAGGGTAGAGTAAGGCAGCATATGTTATTTTGCCTGCAGAAATTTCAAGATCTTTCAGGCCCTCCTGTACAAGGACTCTTCTTATATCATGCCTTAACGCCTGAGGAACCTTTTCTCCTTCTTTTATGCCCCAATATTCGAGAAGAGCATCAGCTGCCTTGTTAGCACAGAGTACAGTTCCCTCCTTTCCTAATTTCAGGAAAATGTTGGGGTTTTTTGGAGAAAGCTCCGCCACCATCCGTTCTTTACTTGCTTCTTCTATTTTCTTTGTTTTCTCGAGTAAATCATTACTTTTGATGACTTCCAATCCCCCATTTTTCTTAGTTTAAATATTTGCCAGTTACTCAGGAACAGGCATCAATATCTTGATCGAGATTCTGGATAAAAACGTTTTTTGAGGATTTTCCCCGTCTCCCAGCTTTTTATTTCTTTAGTCAGACGTTTTCTGGCTAATTTCGCTAAAAAAAATATGTGAATTCATATGCATTCACTATTTAAAAAGCATATGATATCTGTCAGGATTTTGAAAGTTTGATCTGATTTATTGAATAGGACTTACCGGTTGAACTGAGAAAACCATGATATTAAATCTTTAATCGTCCAAAATAATTTAAACCACAAAATCTATTGGACTTTATTTTGGGCTTCAAGTGCATAAATACTAATTATTTCTGCCTTATTTCTGCCTTCAGATTTGGCCTTCAGAAACATTACTCTGCCACAAGGTATTAAATCAGCGCCATCAACTTATATATCGCATCAAGGCAGACCTGTAAAAGACCAGCAAGATTTTCAAGTACATCTACGGATCCTCCGATTGTCATACTTCCTAGGATGGTAGTTTGTTCCTGCAGGAATCTCTCTATTGCTCTAAACAGAGACTGATGAAAGCTGCAAGAGCGAGTTCATCAGACATACCAATTCCATAAAGAGCTTTACAAGTCCAGATGATGTCTTTTTAACGGCGATTACATCACGCAGGTTCAGGTTGTTTCCGAACCTTAAAAATCGGGTAATATGGTCAGAGTAGAAACATTTTCTCATTTCCCTGAAGAATTCGGTAATATAGTCAACTATGAATCCGTATCTGTCAGTAAAGGTTTGGGCCTGATTTTCGGGAGTTCTCAACCAGGGAGATAGTAGTGCATCCTGTCAAAAAAGGCGATCCTGAGGGGAGCCCCTCTTTGTGAGTAGTCCACATGGACAACGACATTGATCACCGCTTCCCGCAGGATGGTCAGGGGAGTGTTCCAGACATCCCTGCGCCTCAGATTGGAAGAATCCGCTCCCGCATGGCATGTTTTTTTGAGAAACTCCATAAATCTTTCAACTGCCACAGGCAGGTGCTAATGGATCTCAATATGATCGAAAATATCTGCTTTGTCAGTCCCAGCAAATCTTCTGCACAGTATCCAGGTATCCTGGAAGATCAGCTCCGGTCTTTGCCAAAAAGCAACACCTGTCCACTGTAGGGACAAGCTGTCCCTGATATCTGGCAAGAAGGCACAAGAATCCAGATCCTTTTCCACCAGTTTTCCTGTGCCTTTCAAAGCAAAACGCCGCAGCGCCAAAATCAAGGTCATCTACGGCCCTGTCAGGAAGGACCTGTTCGTCAAAAGACTTACCTTCAGCAGTACGTTTAAGCTCCGCAATAAGTTCCCTGTCTGCCTTTATGTTAGTGGAATCTGATTTCCATGGAGGGTGGAACTGTGTATTACGCTCTCGAACGAATGAGTTATTTGTTTACAATCCCTTAGCGCAACTCCTTCACAATACCGGAAATATGTATTGGCTTCCATTGTTTCTGAATATCTCGACGCCGACACCGTAGACTTCCATAATGCTCTCCCGAGAGAGTACCTCCTCAACGTGCCCATACCTGAGAATTCTACCATTTTTCATCAGCAAAACCCTGTCCGAGAAAAGGGATGCCAGATTTGGATCATGCTCGGTCATCACCACCGCAATTCCCCGTTCCACAACCCCTTTCAACACCTTCAAGACCAGAATCCTATTTTTTATATCAAGGTTTGAGGTCGGTTCGTCCAGAAGCAGGACACGCGACTGCTGGATCAGAGCGCGTGCTAGGAGAACAAGCCTCAGCTCCCCGCCACTTAGGTGAGTATAGGACTTCTCCGCCAGGTGCCCTATGCCCACCTGCTCCAGTATCTGAAGGCCAAGTTCATAATCTCTCTTTTGCGGCATTGAGAGTCTGAGATAAGGTGTCCTGCCACTGACAACGACATCAAGAACCCTGTACGCGAATGCAGGTGTATGCATTTGTGGAACGTACCCTACCATTTTTGCCAGTTCATTGCTGGTAATCTCCGAGATGTCGATCCCGTTCACCCGAATGCTCCCCACAGGCTGCAGAAGCAGGTTGATGCATTTGAGGAGCGTTGTTTTCCCACTGCCGTTGGGCCCGAGAATGGTCACCAGTTGGCCTGACTGAACATCAAATGTCACCTCGTGCAGTATTTCCCGTTCATTATAACTGAAACAGAGATCTGCTACCTCAATTCCTCCATTCATGCATGCTCCTCCTCATCAGATACAAAAACAACGGTGCGCCAATTACCGTTGTGATGATGCCTACCGGGATCTCGAACTTCCAAATGGTGCGTGAGATCAGGTCGGCAATAAGCATGAAAGATGCACCGACGGATATCGATGCTGGCAGGAGATATATGGGGTCTGATCCCACAATGAAACGTGTGATGTGCGGCGATATCAGGCAGACCCACCCGATGATCCCGGTGACCGAAATGATAGATGCTGTTGCGACAGATGCAAGAATGACGATGAGTAGCCGCTCTCTCTCGACATTAATACCAAGCGATCTGGCTTCTTCATCGCCCATTGAAAGTGTAAAGATCCTCCACCGCAAGATGAGCAGACCGACGATGCCCAGAAGCGCAAGCGGGACGGAAACTGCTACATCCCCCCAGGTGATAACATTAAGCCTTCCGATGGTCCATGCAACAATGGTCTGCGTCTTTTCAGGATCTACGAGGATCTGGATCAACGACAACAAACCGGAAAAAAGGGCTGAAACGATAACTCCTCCCAATACAAGTGATATCGGTGATAATTGCCCTCGAAACCTCGAAACCAACAGGGTCAGGAATATCCCAATAAGCCCAAATATGATAGCGGATGGCTGAACCAGAAAGAAGAATCCCTGTCCAAAGAGAGCGATCGCCAGCGCTGCTCCGAAGGCTGAACCTGATGAGATTCCAAGGATATATGGACTTACCAGAGGGTTTCTCAACGTTGTCTGGAGAGCCGCTCCGCATATCCCCATACATGCCCCGAAGACTGCCGCCTCAATTGCCCGAGGCAACCTTGCATTAAAAAATATAGTATATTCAAAGGGCTCGGGAAATGAGAAACTCAAAATATGCTCCAGGGGGATGTAATATTTTCCGACGCACAGGTAGGCGAAAAAAATAATGAGAGGAATCAGTATCAGGGCAGCCTTAAACTTTTGATAACCCAAGTTCATCTTCAAGGGCTGAATATACACCGTCGACACCGTAGATCACCTCAAATACATCGTTTGCATCTTGTTCGAAATCGAAATCGAATTTATCAGGATGGAGAATCTTTGCCATGTGCAGAGTCTGAACGACAAGGAGCGCTGGATCATATCCGACGTAACCGATGAAGACTTTACCCACCTTCTTCTCTTTTATCGCCTTCAACTCTTGCCAGTCGGTATTTGCCATCAGTTCCTCGGGTGAAAGCTGCCCCATCCCGTGGATCAGAATATAGTCCGGGCTCCACTGCGCTAACTGTTCTAGGCTCACCGTCCTCCAGGGACTGCCACCAGGAGAGGCACCAACGCCCGCAGCAGCATTTTTGCCGCCTGCGTACTGCAGCGTGGACGGATGAATGGACGGCATGACGGTGAGGGGATCCTTTGTGTGAGGCTGGTTGACGATCAGAACAACAGGTTTCTCCGCATCAGGAATTTCCGAAGAGACGGCAATGATCTGTTTGAATTTGCTGTCAACATAATGTTCAATATCTTTTGCTTGCTGCTCTTTACCCATTGTTTTTCCGATGACGTCTATCGTCAGCAGGAAGTCGTCATAATCGTGGACCGTTGCGTAGATGCAGACGGTTGGAATTCCCATTTCGTTCTGGATCTTGTCTGCAATATCAATATTATTACCGCGGATGAAGACCACATCCGGATCCGCCTCGGCGATCTTTTCAATGGACAGCGTTCCCTGGAAGGGGTTCCCCAGATCGGAAACCGACGTCACTTCCGGGTAGATCTTCTTGATTATCGGGCAGAGCTTTGAGTAGCCGTCGACACCCACGATTTTCTCCTTATCTCCAAGAGCCACCAGTATACGCGTGCTATCCGGGCCGAGACTCACAACCTTGTCAATTGTAGTTGGGACCTGAACCTCCCTGCCTACTGCATCAACAATACTTACCGTCTCCTGCTGTTCATCTCCAGTAGATGGAGCGCTCATGCAGCCCGATGAAAGGAGCAGGGCGGTGAGCAACAAAGTGACTGTGACCAGACTGCGACTCATGATCTGTTCCCCCTCATGTTTGAGTAAATCTCCTCGATATCAATGACGAGAACGCCTTTCGGACGGATATCCTCGGAGAAATGTGGTTTTTTGCCCTCAATTTTCATTTTCTCAGTCTTTTTCCGCGTCATCTCCAGACCTAAATCGAAAAATTTCTCCGAAGTAACGACTGATCCCTTCCCTTTGACCTGGAACGATTTCTTTCTGAAAAGGTCGGTCGCAGCAACAGCGATCTGATCATTCGTTTCAATGTTTTTCCGCGTTTTATTGAAATATACATCTACGATGACCAACTTGCCGTCTAATGATGAGACAAGCCCTACAGGAACGACATTCGGCCTGCAGTCTCTCGAAGATGTTGCCAGATAGCAGATATTCTCCCTGAAAACATCCAGATGCTCCTCTTCCAGAATCATTTTTTGAAGCTCTCCAGTCTTTTGTGCAGTTCTTCGATCGTTTTGTAGCCTGATGGAGATGAGATCAGGAGCGCCTCGGCTTCGGCCTCGCTCTCAAGGCCTACTATATAGTCTGCAGGAATGTGGGCCATATCACCTTCCTGCAGAATAACCGGATTTTCTGCGTTGAACTTGACTGTACCCTTCAGTAGTACGATATTTCCCGGATTTGGATGGGAATGAGGACGGTCTTTCAGGCCTGCCGGAATCTTCAGATGGATAACCTTCAACTCTTCGGATACGAAGAGCGGTTTCATAATCCCTTCAGATGTTGAAAATTCCTTTAATTCATTAAACCGTGAAATAATCATAACTTCACCTTCCTTGCAATGATCATACGTGATGGATGGAACCGGTGGTTGAAGTTGTGCACTTCCTCAACCGAAAAACCATGGGATTCCAGGATTTTTGAGAAACCTTCTGTTGAATAAAGACGATCCGCATCATCTGTAAGCGAGAACATCAGATCAAAATATACTGCGGTGATGTCCTGTGAAAGATCGTCGATGTGCCAGTGTTTGGAGATAAATAATCCGTTGTCTTTCAGGCTTGAGTGTATCCTGTCCAAGATGAAGCCCAGCGATTCTCTAGGTCTATATAGGATATCGGATGCAAAGATTATGTCATACCCTTCACCGAGATCATCCTGCGTGAAGTCTCCGGGAATCGCCGTTACCCGGTCGGCCCGGTATGCTGAAATATTCTGACGCGTCACGTTTTCCACAACAGGGGGTAGATCGAAGACACGAACATCGAGGGAGGGATTAAGCTGTGCAAAAGCAATGGAATAGAGGGCATGCCCTCCACCCAGGTCAAGCAATGTCCGTGCATTTATGAATTCCTGGCATCCACATAAGATCTCTATGGTCTTCTGCAGGCCTCCTCTCGCTGCACCCTGTGCCATCGCATGAACAAAATTGGCGTCGAATACACTATTGGAGTCTCTTCCAAAATCAACAGGCCCATTTTGCAGGGCTTCTATTATCCTCCCCCATCTCTCAATTCTGGTCTTCCTTAGCAATCCTATGAGGTCGCCCTGATAATAGGGCGAGCTTCTCAGGAGAAACGTTTTCGAGAGATCTGAGAGAGAGTATCTTCCGTCCTTATGTAGCAGGAAGCCAGAACTTGCAAGTGCATTGCAGCACTTCTCCGTGATAACATTATTTAATCCAAGTTCATCCGCAAGTTCCTCTGCATCCCTTGGAATTTCAAGTGCATCGAAGAATCCCAGCTGGAGCGCGGATGTCAACAACTGGAACGCCTCAACAGATTGAGCCAATTCGTGCAGTTTTCCGGCATCAACAGGAGGCATCTGAGAGAGATCACAAAGTGTTACCATTTATATTTCACCGGCAACGAGTATGATTGGAGGCAATTTATCACGATTCTTCA
>DADO01000091.1:14091-17884 GCA_002509325.1 Methanosarcina sp. UBA402
TCTTCACTTAACCGAAGATGCATGAAATCTTAATATATTTCAGTATTAGTAGTAAAAGAGTTCAGCCCAAAACAGTTTTTTCTAACATCGTTTGTAATTTGACAATGTTATTTATAGTTGGGAACCTATTGGTTATTGGGAATTTGAAATTGGGAAACTCAGGTTTGAGTTTTGGGATCAGCTCAGCAACTGTTTATAGGCACCTAAGTATGGACAACTAGGATAACTTCACTTCAATAATAAAGGCATCTTGCGGTGCTAAAGAAACAATTGTGTTTTCGGCACATCCAAAAACCAAAAAACTACTAAAAAATAAAAGAGAAGAAACATGCCAGAAAAAATAAAAGTTGCATACGTGTTTCCAGGGGGCTCATCATTTATACATCAAGACAAAGAAATACTTGAGAAGAACTTTTCAGTAAAATGTGTAAATGTAGGGACGAAGAAAACAAATTTTATTCAAAAAATCTCTATAGTTTTAAAAATGGTAAGAGAGATCGCATGGTGTGATGTTTCATTCGCATGGTTTGCGAATAATCATGCATATGCAATGGTAAAACTATCAAAGGCTCTTGGCAAAAAATCGATAGTGATCGTCGGGGGATTTGAGGTTGCAGAAGAAAGGGATTTTAGTTATGGTGGACTGCTGAACCAAACACTAAAAAAAAGAATTAAATACATACTGAAGAATGCTGACCAGATTATTTCAGTATCAAAGTTCAGTGAAAATGAAATAAGTAAAATTTATAAATCAAATAATACAAAAATAATATACAACAGCGTGGATACGAATAAGTTTCAGGTTGGACCTGAAAAAGAAAACTTGGTAATTACAGTTTGTATGGTAAATCAAGATAATATCTTCCGAAAAGGTTTGAATATATTTGTTGACTGTGCAGCATATCTCCCAGAAACTCGTTTTGTTATAATTGGCAAATGGATGGATGAAGCAATACAAGACTTAAAAGCTAAAGCTCCAAAAAATGTAGAATTTACAGGTTTTGTTTCTGATGAAGAATTAATTAAGTGGTACCAAAAAGCAAAAGTTTACTGCCAGCTTTCCTTTCATGAGGCTTTTGGAGTGGCAGTTGCCGAATCGATGTCTTGTGAATGCATATCCGTAATTTCAGACCGTGGAGCAGCATCAGAAGTTGCAGAAAATACAGGATTTATAGTACCCTATGGAAACCCAGAAGCTACGGCTGAGGCAATAAAAAAAGCACTTATATCAACAAATGGGCCTGCTGCAAGGCAAAGAGTCATTGAGTTATTTAAGACAGAAGATCGAGAAAAAAAATTAATTGAAGTATGTCAAAGTCTTTAAGTCCTAATAATTAGGACTATTACCAGGTTACATTTAAAAATCAAATTGTGTGCGGCCACCCCCCTAAACAGGCTGTCCGACAATTCAACTATAGGACAAAAATATATAAAAAATAAGGCCTATAAAGCCTTTAAATCGAAAAAGAAGGAATTTGACTATTACCGATAGTAATTGTCGGACAACCTGTAAAGGAAGGGGTATTCGTGACCCTCCACGCTCCCGATGAAGTAAAGAATATACATTAAACCAGTCTCAAAACTCAAAATTTGCTTCTTCGTTTCCAGTATTTTAAGTGACTAATCGAGCTTCTAATCATGAAAACGTCCTAAAAAACACCATTTATCAGATTGAAAATAGATTTTGGGATCAGCTCAAATATAAAACGAAAGCTATGAACTCATTTACTGTTTTTTGATAAATAGAACTTAAAATTTTAGACTGGGTAAAGCTGAATGTGAGTTGCTAAAAACATACAGAGTAGACTACGAATAAATTTCAGGTTATGATCGCAGTAGACAGAATTCTGTTACACAATAATCTCCAGAAGATATCCTTTCATGCGCTGTTCCTTCAAGAAGAAATAATTTGTTGCTCAGCCTTGCAGATGTTTTATAAATACGAATTTATTCGATTAGCTCAAAGAAACGCTAAAAAACTGAATACTGAAAACCTTTTTTAAAGCCCTTAACTAATCAGATTTATGGGAAATTCTTTCCAGTGCAACATCAATCAAAAATAAAAGAGGGTCTGAGGCATAAATAATTAACAAAGCAGGTGATCATTTGAAAGCCGCCAAACCCCTGATATGGCGCCGAAAGGAATGCTCCTCCAAATTAAGACAGTACAGGTTGTTGTCCTTTGCGATAAGCATGGGGCGGGTAATCTCAAAAATTTTTGATGCTTGTGCCTTTCCTGAGTTTATGGATCTTTTGTGGCAAAGTGTTAAGCTTAATACCCGAAGCCTTACCGCAATAGAAGAACAGGAAGCTCGGAGTATATTTAAGAAAAGAATTAATTACCAGAAGGTGCGTATTGACGAAGCTTCACTAACTGCCTTGATAAGAGCGAAGCTAAAAGGATGTTCAGGCATGGGGACTACAACCTTCCATACAATAAACTTCAGTAGAAAGCTTAACACGGCCGCAGGCAACTCAGATATGAAATGGCTTATACACGAATTAGCTCATGTTGCTCAGATGGAACACGTAGGTTCGCAGTATCTGGTTGAAGCGTTTCATGCGCAGTTAGGTGAAGGATATGCCTACCGGCTTGGGACAAAAAAACATTTTCGGGAGTATAATCGCGAGCAACAAGCCTGTATTGTTGCAGATTATTATATTGCACGCCGTTCGGGCGGCTCAACTGAAGCTTATGATCCATATATTGTAGAACTTAGAGCCGGAGAGATATAAACTAAAAAACTCTGACTCAAACTAAAAGCCTTTACTGATTCAAAATAAAAAAGCCGTTACAAACTCTTGATTTACTAAATTAACTTCTCGAGTTGGATAAATTATATTTAACATTCATAGGACTCGTAGTTGAACAAAAAACCAGTAGCATGAAACACCAAACTCTCCAAAGTATGATCTTCTTGGCAAGCTTTTACGTGCTTGGTTTTACATCTCAAGTGCGTAACTCCTAATTCAATAAAAATAACTATAAATAAGAATCATACAGTAAGGCTTTATAAAAACTAACATGATATTAAATGATATTATTACAATATTAAATATTATCTCTGATGATATTACGGACAATAGTCCAAATAACATTTCAAATCGTAGACTTTTGCTATAAAACGGGATAAAGTTGTAGATAGAAAACGGTATGATTAAAATCGGAACTCAAATATAAGGGATAAGAATGTCCAAAGTTTCATACCAAACAATATTTGGTGCAATTATACTGATTCTCGGAATCCTTCTCCTGCTCAGTACCACCGGAATATCCGATACCAGCCAACTGCTGAAATATACTCCCTCTTTATTCATTTCACTCGGGCTCTACGCACTCTGGAGAAGCAAATTTTCCAGTTTATCAGGACATATCATTCTAATAGTAATTTTTACAACCCTTCAATTACTAATTCTTGATTTAATTTCCTGGGATACTATTGCCAACTGGTGGCCATTGCTGATTATTTTTATGGGATTTGGGATTCTGACCGACAGGAGAAGCCGTTCATCCATTTCCAGAAATGACTCCGGAAACATAGATTTATTCGCTATCTTTAGTGGGTTGAATAGAGCCAGTAACTCCAAAAATTTTCGGGGTGGGGACATCACTGCGGTCTTCGGAGGAGTAGACCTTGACCTGAGGGATTCCAATATTGAGGAAACACCTGCAAAAATAAACATAGTCTCTATTTTTGGGTGCTCCCTCATTAATCGGTTGTTGTTTTTAAAGGTCTGTAATTCAATAACTCTGCTAAAGTCCATTTTTTCCGAGTTATTCCACATTCTTGTG
>DADO01000075.1:0-2142 GCA_002509325.1 Methanosarcina sp. UBA402
GGTATAGTTTTGAGACAAACTGTTAGACTTAGGTTTTAAGTTAGGTAAAATTAGGTTAGACTTAGGTTAAATTTAAGAGATAAACGTCCAGGTTGGGCTTAAGGTCTAGGGCAGTTTAGGTTAAGTAAGGTTCAGGTTTAAGAAATAAGCCAGAAATTTGAAGCTGGCTGGAAAAAGAAGAATGATTAAAGCATAATCACTCTGCTTCGGTTTCCTATACTCAGCTCGATTTCTTCATTCAGGCCATACTTCGCATATGCGTTAATAATCTGGATTTCAGAATCAATATCAAGGTCTTCGATCACATATGCCTGTTCTCCCCAGAGAGTTAGCCTGATGCTGCCGGTCTCGTCTTCAAGTTGAAGGCTTGCAACCACATTCTCAGTTCCATCTTCCCTTTCAAATTCTCGGAGTTCCCCTATTTCGGAGACCTTCCCCTGGACTGAATAGCTTTCTCCAGGGACAATATCAGCAATGTCGGTAAACTTTTCCCTGTATTCGATTTCTTTTTCACTCCTCTGGATTATTCCTCTGCTTCCCAGATTCAATTCCACCTGCTGGTTAAAAGCATTTTCCCGAGAGTAAGCATGGAGCACCTCTATGGTCTCGTCGAAATCGACTTCATCCAGAAAGCTGGTTTTTTCATCCCAGAGAGTCAGCCTGATTTTACCATTGGAATCGCCAAGAAGAAGATTTCCCACCCTTCCGGTAGATCCGTCTTTTTTCTCAAAAGTGCGGATTTCCCCAATATCAAGTACTCTTCCGGAGACGTTAATATCACTCATATCAGCCAGGATATCCGCAATCGGGGTAAATTTTTCTTCATACTCGATTTTTTTCTCACTTTTCCGGATTACACTTCGGTTCCCTACCTGCAGCTCAATTTTCTGAGTAAAGGCATTTTCCCGAGCATAAGCATTAATCAGCTCCGCAGTATCTCCGTATTCGATCTGATTCAAGAACTCGGTTTTGTCATCCCACAGGGTAACCCTGAGTGTACCTGTTTCATCTCCGAGCAGCAGATTTCCTACTTTTCCGCAACTTCCATCTTTTCGCTGGAAGGTTCTTATTTCCGAAATCTCCAGGACTTTTCCTGTCAAGTTCAGGTCCCCCATACCGTCCTTTACATCTTTTATCTTCTGACTGCTTGCAGCCACATCGATATCTTCCTCACTTTTAGCCAGGACTCCATTGTTTCCTATGTTTACTTCCACTCCTGAGTATCCCTGCTTCGTGTAGCCGCTGATCTGGAAAGTTTGCCCTGCTTTGACTTTTCCATCTTTTATGAAATCTGCCATATTGTCCCAAAGCGTTAATTTTATTTTTCCGGTCTCGTCTCCAACAATTATATTTCCGACCCTACCTATAGTTCCATCATTTCGGGTAAATTCTCTGGTATCGAAAACCGACACAACCTTTGCAATAAAGCTAACTTGTCCGCTATCCGCTGTAATATTTTCAATCTTCACACTGTCCCGACCTACATCTGAAAATCCAAGTTCGTTTGCAACCAGCATGGCAGCCATAGGCTCATCGCAGAGCCCTCCCATGCTTTCGACCTTTTTCTGGACACGCTGCAGAAAATCTTCTTTACTGATAACCTGGCTGAGTTTTTTATAAATTGATTCAATATCTGTCGTATTATCTGTCATATTATCCCTTTTATGCATAATTGTTATCTTCAGTGTTTATCATATACCCAATTTCTGTGGCAATATCTAATACCTGCTAGTGACAGTTGCTACTTAAATCCAACTCCGGTATAACTCCGGTATTATAATGCAAAATCAAAAATTTATTTAAAAATTAATTAATTAGAGTATCGATTGCTGCAGAAAATCTTCTTTACTGATAACCTGGCTGAGTTTTTTATAAATTGATTCAATATCTGTCGTATTATCTGTCATATTATCCCTTTATGCATAATTGTTATCTTCAGGGTTTATCATATACCCAATTTCTGTGGCAATATCTACCTGCTAGTGACAGTTGCTACTTAAATCCAACTCCGGTATAACTCCGGTATTATAATGCAAAATCAAAAATTTATTTAAAAATTAATTTATTAAAGTATCGATTAGCAGATTTGAGTGTTATACATGCGTCTTCGGTTCAGTGAAGAATCGTGATAAATTGCCTCCA
>DADO01000075.1:2412-3202 GCA_002509325.1 Methanosarcina sp. UBA402
AGAGAATTCCTTAACCGATGACCAATGAAGTGTTATATAACATTTCAAAAACACTTCAGCTAAATTCAGTCAAAATTCAGTTGAGTTTCTGTTGAGTTTTGTTTCTGTTGAGTTTTGTTTCTGTTGAGTTTTAGATGAGATCTATAGAGTATAATTTTCAATTTCCGATATTTTAAGTTTTATTTTTCTGAATTTTTTCTAAACTTATTTTTCTAAATTTATTTGTTTCGACCTTTACTCTCTACATCCCAGAATAATTTTTATATGGCGCTTGAATGCGGCAGCGATGAGAATTTTTAGATTTTGGGTTACGTATGCAAGGCGTTCTACTAAAAACTACTGTATGCTCGATGAAAGTATTCCTCAACAAGGCATAACTATTCCTCCACAAGGCGGAAAAATACTAATAAACTACATCCAAACTACATCCAAACTACATCCAAACTACATCCAAACTACATCCAAACTACATCCAATGAAATATACTCATGTTTTTCTGATGCTGATTGTTTTATGCAGGTAAATAAATCCATTTCCTCTCAGATTTAGCAAATGTGCTCTCAATACTCTTCGATTCTGGCTATTTCAGGTTTTTATTCTATAAAGTTATGTAACTATTCAGCCTATCAAAACATGTCTGTTGATATTGATTCTAACAAAAACGAGGAAACCTAGAATTAACTTATGAACAATGAGAAAACACAGTCAATCGCCAACAGTCAAAGAAAATCAAATTAAAGAAATTTGTCTATTGGATATTAGTAAAGATGGCTCTTGATGTTGTTTTATA
>DADO01000085.1:0-213 GCA_002509325.1 Methanosarcina sp. UBA402
ATAATTTGGAATCGATGCACTAGTCAAGATTCTGTTTCATGAAAATAGAGAACTAAATCTGCAGAAAAAGAGTTTTTCTTTATAATAATTGGTTTGCTTACTTATGATTGAGTAAGTTAAACGAATACCTAAAACATCTCTCAGTTATCTACCTTCTGGGTTGTGAAAAAGTGAATCTATTTCGTAACTATTCAGCCTACCAAAACATGTCTG
>DADO01000085.1:538-2679 GCA_002509325.1 Methanosarcina sp. UBA402
TTATATAGGCTGAATAGTTACTCTATTTTTTCATACTAAAGGCATAAGGATACCTTAATCAGTTGATATAGTTCTTCTATTCTATTCCGAAAGATCTCTTTTAAGGATATTTTCTCCTTATTTATATTTTTATAAGACTATCTAACTCACATATTAACGTTGTATATTATAACTGTATATCAATTTTTATTAAGATAGCCTTTAATATTTTTGCACTTATACAGATAAAGGGGGTTATTAGCAAATGCGTATGCAGAAGGGGGTGAACTGGGGTTGTTTTCAGCCCTTACACTTGGTCTTAGTTCTTTAATTTCTGATCCTATTAGCATAGTATCTTCGCCATCTCAACTTACTGACATGTTGCCCAGGCATGAATTTACTGTCTTAATCCCAGCTCATAACGAGGAGACTTCTATTGGAAGTAAGGTCTTGATTGCGGCAAGTTACGCTGATCGTGTAGTCGTACTTGACAAAGGTTCCACTGATCGAACTATGGAAGTAGCTGTTCTAGGAGGGGCACGAGTTGTCCCTGTTTCAGGCGAGGAAGAGGCGTTACTCAATATTCTTTACAAGGCATCTCTTGACTCAGAACTTGTGGTTCTGATTTATCCAGAATGCATGCAGGATATAAATCTGCTCTCTCATGTCCTTGAGCCATTAAGGCAGGGGGTTGACATATCTGTGGGTTCGTGGCCCTGCCGTATCTCCTGTGAGCAGGAAGCAATAATGCTCTTTAATGGGAAAAGCACCTTTAAGGAAAAAATAGGTTTTCTTGCGATAACTGCAGATTCGCTGCAGAAAATCAGTTCAGGCAGAGGGCACCTATCCTTAAAATCCTTGCTTTCTGCGGCAAAAGTCGAAGGACTCAAGGTTAATTACTTGAGCTTTGATGTGGACCCCATGTTCAGGAAACTTGAAAGTACCCGTATAGGAGTTGTCGTGCCTGCGTATAATGAGGAATTACTCATATGTGAGACTCTACGTGGGATTCCTGAATATGTGGACAGGATTTACGTAATCGATGATGGCAGCGCAGATCGTACAGGTGAGATTGTACAAAAGTTCGGAGATCCGAGGATCGTATATTTGTGTCATGAAGTTAATAAAGGAGTAGGCGCAGGAATAATTGATGGGTATAAGCTTGCCTTGAAAGACGAGATGGATATCGTTGCGGTTATGGCTGGAGATAATCAAATGGATCCTGTCCAGCTTCCACGGTTGATTTTTCCGATAATTGAAGGGAAAGCGGACTATACAAAAGGGAATAGACTACTTACTGACGATTTTATGACCGGAATGAGTAGATGGAGGTCTTTTGGAAACCTTCTCCTTAGCTTTATCACAAAAATAGGCAGTGGCTACTGGCAGATTATGGATCCTCAGAACGGATATACAGCTATTTCCAGGCAGGCTCTGGAGGTCATTGATCTTGATTCAATATATCCTTATTATGGGTACTGTAATGATCTGTTGATCAAACTTAATGCCTTTGGAATGAGAGTATTGGATGTTGTGATGCCCGCTCGTTACGGCAGAGAAAAATCGAAGATTCGGTACGGCAAGTATATTCGCAAAGTAGGTCCCATGATTTTCAGGGGCTTTCTATGGAGGCTAAGGGTCAAATATACGGTACTGGATTTCCATCCACTTGTATTATTCTATTTCCTTGGAATGCTTGCCTTGCCCTTAAGTGTTCTTTTAGGATTGTGGGGGGCTTTACAGGCGTTGTTGCAAAATCCTCTTCCTTCCTATTACCCTCTGCTTGGCTTCCTTGTACTGGGTACTGGGCTTCAGATGCTCCTTTTCGGAATGCTTTTCGATATGCAGGTTGAAAAGAAAAAGAATGAGAGGGCAGGACTTGCTCGTTAAAGTCCGGAAGATTCCCCTTCTGGATTTTTATTAATTCATTTTTTTCTTTTATTGTTTTTTACTGTATTTCTCTATTCCATTTTTTGGTCGTGTACTCAAATCATTGACTTAGTTTTATATAATCTTGAATCTATTATTATTATTATTATTATTTAGGGGTATCATAATCACTTCTAAGATCGGTTTTTTACAATTTTTTTGCTGGAACAAAAAGACTGCACTGATTATGGAATTAAAAATCAAGGGAATGAAGCTGTCTCATAACTACTTTT
>DADO01000145.1:0-11005 GCA_002509325.1 Methanosarcina sp. UBA402
AAAAAATCCAGATCTAATTTGATGACCTCAATGAGAAATCACTAAATTATGGGATTGTGTCAATTCTATTTTTATTACACTTTTTCCTTGATTTTTGTCTATTTTTTCAAGACGCAGATTTTTATATAAAGATAAGTCAGTATATCATTGTTACATAAAGATAAGTCAGTATATCATTGTTACATAAAGATAAGTCAGTATATCATTGTTACATAAAGATGTCAGTATATCATTGATAGCTTCTTGATAGCTTTCAACTGTATCTATTCTCTTTTATCCTTCGCTTGTTTCTGGTTTCTTAAAGTACGATGTAAGGGGTTAGATTTATGTTACAGAAGTTCAAAAAAGTCCAGCAAGTTCTTATCTATGTACTATTTCTGAACCTTGCAGTCGCATTTGCAAAAATTATTTACGGAACTCTAACCAGCACATTAAGCATGATTGCGGATGGCTACCACTCTCTTTTTGATGGGATTTCCAACATAATAGGACTGGCTGGAAGTTTTATCGGAGACCGCCCGCCTGATATCGAGCACCCTTACGGCCACCGGAAATATGAGACTGTAGCCTCTATTTTTATCGCTTTACTTCTGATCTTTGTAGGCGTCGAGATTTTCCGGAGCGCTCTCAACCGTTTCCTTGCTCCCAGCGCGCCAGAAGTCACAGCCATAAGTTTTCTCGTAATCCTGGGGACAATGTGCATTAACTATCTGGTAACACGATATGAATATAAGCAGGGTGAATCTCTCAGAAGCCAGGTACTCATAGCAGACTCCATGCACACAAAAAGTGACATTTATGTCTCCCTCTCGGTCATAGTAAGTCTGGCTGCCATAAAGCTCGGTTTTCCTCTCATGGACCCTTTGATAGCCGTATTGATTTCGTTTTTGATTTTCAGGGCAGGATACAAAATTATTAAAGAAGGTTCAAGGGCTCTTCTGGATATGTCCAGGATCGAAGAGAAAGAAATTTGTGACCTTGTTATGGAAGTTGAAGGGGTAAAGGGTTGCCACAAAATCCGGACTCGAGGAAGTATGGGAGATATTAAGGTCGACATGCATCTGCTTGTTCAGTCGGATATGTCTCTTGAGGAAGCACATTTTATTGCTCACAGGGTCAGCAAAAAGCTGAAAGGCGAATATAAAGACGTTTCTGATGTGATTGTACATCTCGAACCCTCTTTCCAGCAACCCCAAGGGTCAAATAGCAAAAAAACCAGTTAATGATACATGGCTGGAAACGTTTTCGGGCAGATGTTTCGAATTACTACCTGGGGCGAATCCCATGGCAGGGCTGTAGGCGTTGTGGTAGATGGATTACCTGCAGGGCTTCCTTTCTCCGAAGCTGATATCCAGAAAGAACTGGATAGGAGGCGCCCAGGACAGAGTGAGGTTTCAACTCCTCGGCGCGAGGCTGACAGGGTGGAAATTCTCTCAGGGATTTTTGAAGGAATGAGTACTGGCAGTCCTGTTTCTATGCTTGTCTGGAATTCAGATGCAAGGTCTTCGGCTTATGATGCTCTTAAAGATACTCCCCGCCCCGGGCACGCCGATTTTACCTATGTGGCCCGTTATGGGATTCGGGACCACCGTGGGGGAGGCAGGTCTTCAGCTCGGGAAACAATAGGCAGGGTTGCAGGTGGAGCTCTTGCAAAACTCCTACTTTCTAGATTCGGAATCCGAATTGCCGGGCATGTGCTTGAACTTGGAGCCATCCGGGCAAAATCTCTTTCTTTTGAAGAAATTCTGGAAAATGTAGAAAAAACTCCTGTACGCTGTGCCGATCTAGAAGTTGCTGTAAAAATGCTTGAGAAAGTTGCTGCCCTACGGCAGGAAGGAGACAGCGTCGGAGGTATTGTTGAGCTTATCGTGAAAGGTGTGCCTGCAGGTCTCGGAGAACCTGTGTTTGATCGGCTTGATGCAGATCTTGCAAAAGCTCTTATGAGTATTCCTGCAGTCAAAGGCTTTGAAATCGGAGTCGGATTTGAAGCTGCCCGCCTGCGCGGAAGTGAAATGAATGATTCCTTCCGCATGGAGGGAGAAAAAATCACCTGTCCAAGCAACAACGCAGGCGGGATCCTCGGAGGAATTTCAACAGGCCTGGACATCGTTTGCAGGGCAGCAGTAAAACCAACCCCTTCCATAAGCAAACTTCAGCAAACCGTTGACTTAACAACCCGAAAAAATACTGAAATCGCAATCAGAGGTCGGCATGATCCCATAATTCCCCCGCGCATGGTGCCGGTTGCCGAAGCTATGGTTGCCCTTGTGCTTGCCGATCATATGTTAAGAAGCGGCTTTATTAATCCCAGGACTCTGCTGGAATAAAAGGGTTGCAATGAAATAATTCGCTCCATCATTTTATTCGGATTTCTGCAAATCATATTTGCATTTTTGTGAAATCTTCCTTCCCTTTATTATTTAAATTCACGCAGCTGGGAAAGCTTTTTACTGCCCTCGTTTAATGATAGAAGTATCTCGGTTAGAAGTCTTGACCTGTATATTGCCTGAACGTCATCTCCTATTTTCTTATAAATTTCGAAACCGTTCATTTCCTGTCGCCGCATCTACAGATTTTCCTTCAGTTTCTTATCAAATTCTTTTAACAACATATATTCTTTTCTTTTGTTGGGGCATGTATGTTGCTACCTTTTTTGTTAATTTTATGATTTAGCGAAGAAAAAAGCTGCAGATTATTTGCTAAAAAGAGATTGAATTCTTGACGTCAGTTAGAGCTCTGAAGTTTCGTTATTTTTGGTGAAAAAAGGATACGGTTTAATGAATGTTAATCAAGCTGATGAAAAATTCATCGACGTAATAAATGTATAGGAGAAGATCATTAGAGATTTTTGAATGTGAAGTTCAAACAAACCTTCCAGAGCATATTTGAACTTCACATGCCCTGAGGCAAGGAAATGATAGCTTTAAGAGTACTTGAGGTTTGTCTGTTCTTACCTCGAGAATAAAATCCCGAGGTAAAAGAATGATTGCAAACAGAAAAATTGGAATTGGCGCACTATTTGCGGCAATGTTGCTGGTAGGCATGGTGTTTGTGCCGGCAGTAAGTGGGCATGTTAATGAAAAATCTAATAAAGTTATAACAGAGAATAGCATAAGCTATACCGAAGCCGAACTAAAAGATCTCTATACTAAATACAATATAACTGAAAATGATTTGGACTTTGCGAATAATGAACTGCCTTACTACTTAGAAGGGACGATTTTGGATAGTAACTTAAGAGTAATAGCAAGTGAGAATGGCAAACCTCCTGAAGGTTTCAAAGAAGGAGAAGATTATGATCTAATAATAAGCCATGAAGAGATGTTTGCCATAATAGATGGAGCCAGAGAAAAATACATCCAAAAATATGGAGTAGATCCAGCAAATCCTAAAATTGATGTTGTCAATGGTTATGCTCTTCCTAAAGAAGAAGCAAATAAATTGGTTGAGAGTGGAATATTGACTTTAGAAACCGATGCTTCAGAAAAAGAAATGCAAAAAGAGATGGGGGATCTTACAAGAAATACTCTATTCTCTACATTATCTGTCGGCGTAAACCCATATGCAATAAATGGAATCATAAACGAATACGTTTTTGTAGCAACAGATTCACGACATAAACCAACAGAAGCTATTACTCAAGATACTCACAATGCATTGTATAGATTTGAAAATTTCGGCATTGGGGTTAATGTTTACTGGAATTGGAATTATTGGGATGCAAGTGATGTTAGTCCGGCTGATAGCACTCAGTCTGCTCTTGTTGATTTAGAAGACGACACTAATTGGATAAGAGACGCGGCAAATGATATGGTAATTGGCTGGACACATAATATGGATCATAACGGTAGAGGTAACTTTGGCGGACCTTATTCTGTGTGTACGGACACTGCAGATGGTGTTGACTGGCCTCATGACAGTATAGTTCAGCATGAAGTCTCGCATAATTTTGATGCCGATGAAGGAGGTTACCTAAAGTATGAACATCCTGCTGAATGCATAATGAATTATCAATGGGCTTATGGTGGTACAAACATATGGTGCAGTTCATGTAGTAACATTGTAAATAATGGCATATGGAATTAAACACTGAGGGATAAATCCCTCTTTTTTAATATTTTTCACTTATATAACGTTTTTAAACATTCTGCAGATTTGTATTATATTTTAAACTGGTTAACATATGACTCAAATCTCATGCACTATATAAGCAACGAACCATTTTTGCAATAATGTTTAGTGTGGAAGATGATGAGTTTTTTCTAATAAACGCGATCAGTAAAAATACTAGGGAAAAACCAAGTTACCTGTCGAAAGTAGGATATATTGAGTTTTTACGGAGGTATAAATATTAAAAACTATCGAAAAATATTCATTCTTTTAGGAGCTTTAATATTGGTTTTGTTGAATTATTTCATTGTTTTCCCATATTTGTTAGTCGGACCTCCAACGCCTCTATTTTATGTATATAATAATAACCTCCAGAGTCATGAAGTAGCAGTTGAAGTATTTGATTCGTATAATGAATCTATATTCAAAGAAACGTATGAACTGACTCCAGAAGAGCATATAGCTCAGCCAAAATCAATATGGCTACTGCTTCGATGGTCGATGCCATGGTCTAAAGGAAAATATACGTATTGGGCAGAGGGAGAGTATGAATTTAAAGTTCTTTTAGACGGCGAAATTACAGATTCCTACAAAACACTGCCACACCCCTGGAATTCTGTGATTATAGATATAGATGAAGCGAATGATTCTAACTCTCAAATCTGTATAAAAGAAATAACCGTATAATCTTTTGAACTTATGAGAAAGATGAGTTGATTTATCAAATAATTTTGGGAGACGCGCTTTTCAGAAAGTGTATTCCTGTCGGGAGGCGAATATCCAGGCTGGTGTATCCTTCCAGGCGGACGATGTCTTCGGTTCTTCAGCAGATGGATAGGAGTCAGTTATTGAAAGCTGTCAGCAGAAAAATGACTTTCAAATCTAACTAAACAAGGGCCGATGTGCCAATTTTTCCTTTGATCGATAACCAGTGCACTCCCTCACTTTTTTGAATACTTTTAAAGTAGACGCGGTATTGAGTTATATAAATCTTGAAAAAGTGATTGAACTAAATATTTTTAAAAGGAGTTTTATTCCTTTTTTGCTTTTTGGGTTATAACAGATCCAATCACAAATATTTTAAAATTCCAGGAATTCTGAATTTCTGCAAAATCACATTTGCATTTTTGTTAAGTCTGCCTTCCCTTTATAATACCAAAAAAGCATCTTTCCCCATTCAATGGCCTTCGAGTAAGAACTGAACAAGCCTGTGCTTATGTCGTACTCAACGCCTTCTTGTTTCGATCAGGTGATCTGCTTCGAGTTTCTTGAGCTTCGGAATTAGTGCCTGAGACGTGCTTCCAGTAATTTCATGAAGCTGGGAAAGCTTTCTGCTGCCTTCGTTTAATGATAGAAGTATCTCTGTTAGAAGTCTTGACCTGTATATTGCCTGAACGTCATCATCCATCTTCTTATAAATTTCGAAATGATTCATTTCCTGTTGCCGCATCTACAGATTTTTTCTTACTTTCTTAATTAATTATTTTGACGTAATATATTCTTTTTTTTGATGGGGCATGTTTATTGCTACGTTTTTTCATAATTTTAGGATTTAGTTAAGAAAATACTCTCCAGATTATTTGCTAAAAGTAGATCGAATTTCAGACTCAGCTTGAACTCTGAAATTTCTTTATTTTCAATGAAAAAGATAAATCACGACTTTAGATGGTGAGTCCTTCACTCTTAAAGAAGAAAACGATAAAGTTATCATAACTAAAAAAACAGTAGTAATAACAAGTCAAACTGATCCATACCCCTGGTGGGATTATGGCTATCAATATCCTCAATGGACATGATCAGAAGACAATGGCCAGTATGCCAGAGAAGACCCGATAAATCTTGCATGTGAATATACAAACCTCAATACTGTGAAGTCTGTGATTTTAGACCAGGGATGGAAGGACAACATTTTCGAATATACTTATTATGTATCGGATCCAGTAAATGGTTGGATTGAAGATGATGGCATTGCCACTGACGAAGAACGTTATCTTGGTGGTTATCACACAAGATTATTTGAATTGAATAACGGAGATGTCGTGGGTAGTGCGCATCATGATGACCCATTTCCTCATGAAGCAGATGAATTTGAAACTGCTAAAGATGTGGTTGCTGAATTCTTTGACGGCAATGTAAATAACTGGTGGGTATTATATGATCACCGAGAGCTTGATAATGAAGTAGGAACGCCAAACTTAGAACCATGGAATGATGGAGAAGCCACTTGTATATATAAAGTAGGAAGTTAAGCAATCAAAATTCTACAAATGCGTATCAAACGGAAAGTGATGAAAAAAATCATCTTTCCTATTCTTAGGGGGCTTAAACATTAATTTTCAAAGGAAATTAGTTCAGCCTTTGATAATCTCTTTTATAGTTATTTGCATCGTAGCTGGTCTTGAAACTATAGATATTTATAGGATATTTGGGACTTATGGAGAGAGATTTGGGACTGTTATTAATCTATTTATTTTCCCTATAACTCCAATTATTTATGGGTGGGTTGTAAAAGATAAGATCGGGGCAATTATAGTTGGAACGGTCCCGATTTTCATTCTTTTGTTTATTGGAAATTTATTTTTTGGAAATCTTATCTACAAGGACGGTCTCAATATCAGCCGGTTTTTGACAATTCTTGTCTATGCTGTGAGTTTGGCAACTCTTGGAGGTTTAGCCGGGTATTTTTCGTCAAAGAGAGAATTTAAGTACCTTATTACTTCCATTTTTTTGGAACACTGTGGATTTTAGTTTTCTTAAGTGGAATCAATTGATTTTAAAGTCAAACTGATGAAAGAATTTGAAGACTTAGCAAGGAAGACATGATGTGACGCCGGATCATCATTTTCATTCAACTATGATAACAGCCTACGTTTCTTCCATTTGACGGGTTGTTACACATATCAACAACGTATTAAGCGGAATAACTTCTTTCACTTTTTTATGAGCTAGGAAATATGAAACAAAGGATGAGGCTACTCATAACTTTCCTTCTGGTTTTCGAAATGGTCATGCCTACACTTGCTGTACCTCCTTACCCTGGCTACGGATTTGATCGTATAGAGATATTCCTCATGAAAAGAGATTTCTTGATCCGTATCTAATTTTTCAGACTGGGAAGATTCAACAGTGAAACTTTCTACTGTCTACTACGATCTTGATGGTAAAAAGTCAGCCTATTCATTTAATATTATCGAAAATAAGCAACAAATAGGTCATATTTTTATTTCAGCAATAAAGGATAACTTCCCAGTTCTGGAGTTTTCAAAAGGCAAGATACCTGATGAAATTCCAGAATTTATAACCCGTTCTGAATCACTGGTACAAGAACGTGCTAACAAAATAGAATCCGAAAGTAACTATAGAGAAGAGCTGACTGTTGGAAAGATGAAACCTCTTTATTAAGGCCCAACATTTCACTAATTAGGATATTGGAATTATTATGGGAGTACTGATTACGTACTTTTACATGATACATGGAGTACAACCACTACACGCTACCTGGCTTTTGGAAGCTGGACTGGAGCTATGGCAACAATAGTGAGACCTTAATCACACATTATATTTTTTTGAATGGGGAATGTAAATGTTTTATAAGAAAGTGAATAAAAAAATAATATTCTTAATATTTTTGATAGTTGTTTTTTAGAGAGGAAGCTTATCCAGGTATTCTCTTGCATATTCTCACATCACTGAAAATCATGTTTTTATAGAGAAAACAGACTCTTTTCAAAGTATAATCTTTGGGCTTCAGCCAGAAAACACCTGACTTCCTCTTCTCTTTTTACAGGTTCGTGTTAGAAATGGCAGAATTTTAATATTACTTTATTAATATGACCTGTCACATTTCAATTATACTAACTTTAAGTAATATTGGTTCTGACCTATATTCAGTTCTCTTATTGTAATGCAGATCCCTATCATCATTAATTTGTAAATTTCAAAACTCTGAATTCAATTCACAGAAACCCTTAATTTATGATTGCCATGAAAAATGCACCAAGACTTATTGCATGGGAACTAACTGCGGGCTGCAACCTGAACTGTGTGCACTGCAGAGGGGCTTCCACCTCCTCGGTTCCCGAAGGCGAGCTTACAACCGAAGAAGCAAAGCACTTCATTGACGAAGTTGTAGAGCTCGGAAAACCCATCCTCATCCTGAGCGGAGGCGAACCTCTAACCAGACCTGACGTTTTTGAAATTGCACGCTACGGCACTGACTCCGGGCTTCGCGTAGTGCTTGCAACAAACGGGACCCTCCTGACTCCTGAGGTTGTGAAAAAATTAAGAGATGCTGGGGTGCAGAGGTTGAGCATCAGCCTTGACGGAGCGACTGCAAAGACCCATGACGAGTTCCGCGGCATGCCCGGAGCTTTTGACAGGACTCTTGCAGGTATCGAAGTCCTCCAGAAAGCGGATTTTCCTTTTCAGATCAACACAACGATTTCAAGGCGCAACCTTGAAGAGATCCCCAGGACCTTTGAGCTTGCAAAAGAGCTCGGAGCGGTTGCTTACCATGTCTTTTTCCTTGTGCCAACAGGCAGGGGAGAAGAGTCCGATGAGGTTTCCCCGGCAGACTACGAGCGCGTCCTGCACTGGTTTTATAACATGCAGAAAGAATCAAAAATTCAACTAAAAGCGACCTGCGCTCCTCATTATTTCAGAATCATGCGCCAGCGGGCAAAAAAAGAAGGAATCGAGATTTCCGTAAAAACCCACGGCTACGAAGCCATGACAAAGGGCTGCCTTGGAGGAACAGGGTTCTGTTTCGTATCAAGCGTCGGACAGGTCTATCCCTGCGGCTACCTTCCCGTGCTTGCAGGAAATATAAGGGAACAGCCTTTCAAAGACGTCTGGGAAAACTCCGAGGTATTCAGGAAATTGAGAAATCCCGAAGAGCTTAAAGGAAAGTGCGGGATATGTGAGTACAAAAAAGTCTGTGCGGGCTGCAGGGCGAGAGCCTATGCTGCTACAGGCGACTATCTCGAAGAAGAGCCTTACTGCATATACAGGCCCGGAAAAAAGTGATCGTGATAGAGATGATTGAAATTGAAGATTACAAAAATCGGCTCCAGAAAGAGGACGTAGATTTTACCTGTGAAATGGAGCCTGATGACGGAGAAGTTCCGGAAATCGAACTTGACGAGACCGACAAGAGAATACTCAACCTGATCCAGCAGGAAGTTCCCCTCGAAGTCGAACCTTTTGCCAGGTTAGGGGAGATTCTCGAACTTCCGGAAACCGAGGTCATTGAAAGGCTGCGAGAACTCAACAGGAAAGGGGCAGTAAGAAGGGTAGGCCCTGTCCTTAGCACAAGAAACATGGGCGGGGTAAGCACTCTTGTAGCCCTGAAAGTTCCTGAGCCCCGCATTGAGGAAGTTGCGAGTTTTATAAACGAATACCCCGAGGTCTCCCACAATTACCTCCGAAGTGCTGCAAAATATAACCTCTGGTTTACACTCTCAGCTCCCAATAAAAACAGGCTTGAAGAAATTATCGGGGAAATTCAAGAAAATACCGGTTGTCCCCTGATGAATCTCCCTACAAAGCGCCTCTTTAAAATCCAGGTAAAGTTCGATATCAGGTGAAGAAAATGGATAATACGGATGTGGAACTGCTCAAACTTGTGCAGGATGGAATTCCTATAACTCATTCTCCTTTCAAGGATTTTGCTGCTGAACTTGGAATCAGCGAGCAGGAAGTAGTTGACAGGCTTAAACGCCTTCAGAAAGCCGGAAAAATCCGGCGTTTTGCAGCTTCAATCGGGCACAGGGCCATAGGAATAACAGCCAATGCAATGTGCGTCTGGAATGTCCCTGATGAGCAGATAGAAACCGCAGGGAAGATTATGGCTGAATTTCCCGAAGTTACTCACTGCTATGAGCGCCCGCGTTATCCTGACTGGCAGTACAACCTGTTTACAATGGTGCATTCCTATACCCCCGAAGACTGCGAAAATGTGGCTGAGAGAATTTCGGAAGCTACCGGAATTAAGGACTACACTCTTTTCTTCAGTGAAAAGGAGTTTAAGAAAACCGGAGTTAGGCTTTAAAGGCTGACTGACCAATTCATCTTATTTCGAGGTCCCTGAAAATGGCTGAAACAAACAATTTTCTCCCACTAATGCTTGACCTTTCAGGCAGGAAAATAGTGATTTTCGGAGGCGGGTCTGTCGGGGAGCGCAAAGCTGAACTTTTCTGCAGATGCGCGGATACCATTGTAGTCAGCCTTGACTTTTCCGAACGGCTGCACGAACTTGAAGCTTCAGGGCAGGTAAGGCTGTCCAGGCTTGACCTTACGGCAGCAGAGGACTCTGAACTACGGGAAATTATCTCAGGGGCTTTTCTTGTTATCCCTGCAACCAGCAGTTTCGAACTTAACCGAAAGATCACTGATATTGCAGGGGAAAGCGATATTTTGATAAATCAGGTGGATGCTTTAGGTAGTGTCGTAATCCCATCGGTCATCAAAAGAGGAGACCTCGTGATAGGGATTTCCACCCTTGGGCATAGCCCCGCGGTTTCGAAATACACCCGCAGGCAGATCGAAGGTGTGATAACTCCTGAATATTCCGATATGATCCGGCTTCAGGACGAACTCAGGAGTTACCTGAAGCAGCATGTGACAGAACAGAGAAAAAGAAAAGCAATTCTCTGGAAAATCCTTGAAAGCGAGGATGTCTGGGACGGTTTTTCCGAGTCTTATGAAAAAGCAGCCGAAATGGCATACGAAATAATTTCAGAATGCCTGGATAATTCCGGCAGATAAAGCCTGGCAGGAAGTGAAGGGACGGGCAGAAAGCTGAAAACTTTAAAATCATGAAACAGGCTCTCTGAATGGGAATATTTTCTAAATAAGAACACTTTCTGAATAAGAAAGCTTCTAAATAAAAACACTT
>DADO01000145.1:11257-19533 GCA_002509325.1 Methanosarcina sp. UBA402
CTGAATAGGAAAGCTTCTAAATAAGAATATTTTCTGAATAGGAAAGCTTCTGAATAGAAATTCTCTCTGAATCAAAATATTTTGTAAATGGAATCTTTAAATCAAAATATTCTGTAATTAAAACTCATTTGGTGAAAAAGGTAGGAGTTATGGACAAAGCTTAATTTACAACTCCTTATATTATCATTCTATTCCTATATTGATTCTATCCGGAGGCTCTCTGTGACAGAAATTTCAAGTATGGTTATATCCCATAAAAAAGCAAAAGTTGAGGAAATGGAGTCCGCCTGGCATGGAGATCTGGACGGTCTGCTCCATAATCTGTATAATCGTGAGTTTGTTTATGAGTGTGTTGTCTTAAAAACCTGCAACCGTGTTGAAATTTACGTTGTTTCCCCCAAGAGCAGCAGTTTACTTTTCTCTTTTGCAAAGGAAATGGGAGCTTCCACCCATATTATTGATTTTTATGGGCATGACGAGTCCCTTGAACACCTGCTCAGGCTTGCAGGTGGGCTTGAATCCATGATTGTTGGGGAAGACCAGATTCTAGGGCAGATAAAAGAACTCTATGCTTATTCCAAAAAAGCGGGAACGACCGGGAAAATCCTTGACACTGCCTTTGAAAAGGCTATTCAGGTCGGAAAACGTATCCGTAATGAGACCAGAATCAATAAAGGTTCGGTTTCCATAGGCTCTGCAGCTGTGGATCTTGCAGAGGATATTCTGGAAGGGCTCACAGGGAAATCCGTGCTCGTGATAGGGGCAGGAGAAATCGGAGTTCTTGTCGCAAAAGCCCTGGCTGAAAAGGATATCGAGGCAATATACATTGCTAACCGTACCTTTAAAAAAGCCGAAGAAATTGCCTATGAACTTGGAGGACACGCAGTCAGGCTTGATGATGTCCAAGCTTTCCTTAAAGACGCAGATGTCGTAATAAGCGGCACAGGTGCTCCCCATTACATTTTAACCCAGGAAATGGTTGAAAAGGCTATAAAAGACCGGGATAAAAACCGTAAATTCCTTTTAATCGATATAGCGAATCCCAGGGATATCGAGGAATCAGTTGCTGAACTTGAGAGCGTCGAGTTGTGCAATATTGATAATCTCAGGGTAATCAGCGAAAAGACGCTCAAAATGAGAAAAGAGGAAGCTAAAAAAGCCGAAACTATAATTCAGGAAGAGATTAGGCTTTTAAACATCCAGTATAAGCGCCAGAAAGCCGATAAAATTATTTCTGACCTTTACAGGCAGGTATACGATGTCAGGATACGGGAAAGGGAAAAAGCAGTCAACCGACTTTGCGCCTACCATACCATAGGGGAAATTGAGACCGAGGTGCTTGATGACCTTACCCACTCCATTGTAAACAAAATCCTTGCCGAGCCTACCAAAGTTCTCCGCCAGGCTGCAGAACTTGGAAATGAAGAATTCCTTGAAGTAGTTTCAAGAGTTTTCTGCCTCGAAAAAGAAAAGGCAAGGGTGGAGCAAATGAAGCCCGTTTGTGGAAATAAGTTAAACCGGGTCTCTGAAAAAGGTAAATTATAGAAAATAATCAGAAATAAGTAAGATTCGTAAAAAGCAGTGAGATTCGAAGAAACTAAATGAAATTCGCAGTTACAGAAGTGATCAAATGTTTCCAGATATCAGGTTGAGACGATTGAGAAAAGGAAAAATCAGGAACCTTGTGCGCGAAAATACTTTATCCTTAGACGACCTGGTTCAGCCTATTTTTGTGAATGAGACTATCGATTCCGCTATTGAGATCTCTTCCATGCCCGGCGTATACAGCTTCCCTCTCTCAGAGGTTGCAAAAGAGGCAAAAGAAATTGCAGAACTCGGAATCCCTGCAGTAATCCTCTTCGGAGTGCCTGCATTCAAGGACGCTGAAGGTAGTTCCTCATGTGGGGAAACTGATGTCATCCAGGAGGCTGTTAGGAGAATCAAAGCCGAGCTCGGAGATGAACTTGTGGTGATTACGGACATCTGTATGTGTGAGTACACAAGCCATGGGCACTGCGGAATCATTGATTTTGAAACAAAAGAAATCCTGAATGATCCCACTCTTGAGGTTCTCGGAAAAATAGCAGTAAGTCATGCAAAAGCAGGCGCTGACATGGTAGCCCCTTCAGGAATGATGGATGGAATGGTAGGAGCCATCAGGCAAGCGCTTGACCTGAGCGGATTTGAGAATATTCCGATCATGTCCTATGCCGCAAAATACCACTCTTCTTTCTACGGGCCTTTCAGGGAAGCCGCCGAGTCTGGGTATTCTTTCGGAGACCGCTCCACCTATCAGATGGACCCTGCAAACAGTGATGAAGCTCTCAGGGAAGTAACCCTCGATGTGGCTGAAGGTGCAGATATAATAATGGTAAAGCCAGCTCTTCCTTATCTTGATATTATCTACAGGGTCAAAACGGAATATCAGATGCCAACCGCCGCATACAATGTTAGCGGGGAGTACGCCATGCTCAAAGCCGCTGCAGCTAATGGCTGGCTTGATGAAAAGAAAGCAATGTACGAATCTCTCATCTCCATTAAAAGGGCAGGGGCAGATATTATCATTACCTACTTTGCAAAGGATGCTGCCCGCATGTTGAAGTAAGCGCCTCTTTTCAGGCGCTCCTGCTTTACAGGAAATTTGCTTTATTTTCCCTCTTCCAACCTCCCTGTCTTTCAAGCTTATCTTCCTGTCTTTCAAGCCTATCTTCCTGTCTTTCAAGCCTATCTTCCTGTCTTTCAAGCCCATTGCTCATTTCACAAACTTGCCCATCAATCTTATCAATAACTGCTTAATAGGGGAAGGCTCTGTTATAAGATAGAAAAATAAGATGGAAAAGGGTGCAGTAAAGGAGTAAATTTTAATCCAAAATTCATAACTCTAAATTTCAATAATATTTATAATTATAAGTTTAGTTTAATATACGATTTAAGTTCAGTTCAGAACTTCACTTAAGTTCATGAATACTTCACTTGAATTTATGAATGCTTCACCTAAGTTTACGAATACTTCACTTAAGATTATGAATACTCCACTTAATTTTATGAGTACTTCAATTAAATTTATGAATAATGGTTAAAGATTTTCAGTCCAATCCGGTGAGATTTTCATGATATCTGAGGTAACACTTGAGAAGTCCAGACAGATGTATGAGAAAGCAAAGACCCTTATTCCAGGTGGGGTAAGCAGCCCTGTACGTGCAATCAAGCCCTATCCTTTCTATACGGCATCAGCCGACGGCTCAAAAATAAGGGACCTTGACGGGAACGAATACATCGATTACTGTCTGGCTTATGGCCCTGCAATTCTTGGGCATAATCATCCAGTAATAAAAGAGGCAATTAAAGCCCAACTCGATAAAGGCTGGCTCTACGGAACCCCTACCGAACTTGAAGTGAACCTCGCAGAGAAGATTGCAGGTTATTATCCCAGTATCGATATGCTCCGCTTCGTATCCACAGGCACCGAAGCCACAATGAGTTCCCTCCGCCTTGCCCGCGGCTTTACGGGCAGAAACAAATTTATCAAAATTGAAGGCGGTTTTCATGGAGCTCACGATGCAGTGCTGGTAAAAGCCGGGTCAGGAGCTACAACTCTTGGAGAACCCGATTCCCTGGGAATTCCTGCAGATTTCACAAAATATACTTTGCAGGCTCCGTACAATGATATCGAAACGATGTCCGAGCTTGTGGAGAAGAATAGGGATGAGCTGGCTGCAGTAATAATAGAGCCCGTGCTCGGGAACATAGGTCCGATAACTCCCCTGCCTGGCTATCTGGAAGAGCTCAGGAAGCTTACCCTGGAAAATGATGTGCTTCTTATATTCGATGAAGTTATCACCGGGTTCAGGCTCGCAATGGGAGGAGCACAGGAATATTTCGGGGTCGTGCCTGATATGACCACCCTTGGAAAGATTGTGGGCGGAGGGCTGCCTATAGGGGTTTTTGGAGGTCGGCGGGAAATCATGGAAATGATATCCCCATCTGGAGCTGTCTACCAGGCAGGAACTTTCAGTGGAAGCCCATGTTCCATAGCAGCGGGCATTGCAGTGCTTGACTATCTGGAACAGGAAAAGATCCATGAAATAGTCAATTCAAAAGGCGATTACATACGGGCTATGCTCTCTGAAATCGTTGAGGATGAGGGACTTGATTACAACGTATGCGGAATTGCTTCAATGTTCAAGATTTTCTTTGGGGCCGAACCTCATAACTACCAGGAGGCTCTGAAGTGCGATAAGGAAGGTTACCTTGCTTTCTTCCACAGAATGCTCGCAAGTGGAATTTTCCTTCCACCTTCTCAATTCGAGACTAATTTTGTCTCTTCAGCCCACAGCGAAGAAGATATCGAAAAAACCCTTAATGCATATACCGAAAATCTCTGAGCGGATTTGCATCTTTGAAAACGAGGATTCTATATGATTATAGGTACGCGAGGCAGCCAGCTTGCACTTGCACAGGCCGAGAATGTTGCACGCCTTTTGAAAGCACAGGGCGTTGAAACCAGCATTAAAATAATAAAAACCAGTGGAGACCGGTTTACTGACCGGCCTCTGCATGCAATATCAGGCGGAGTTGGAGCTTTTGTCAGGGAACTGGACGATGTTATGCTCGCGGGAGAAATAGATATCGCTGTCCATTCCATGAAAGATATGCCAACGATTCGCCCGCCAACCCTTCCAACTGCTGCCGTTCTGAAGCGGGATACCCCATTCGATATGCTGCTGACTTATGACGGAACCACTCTGGATGAGCTGCCCGAACAGTCCATTATAGGCACCAGTTCTCTGAGGAGAGCTGCCCAGATCAAACACTATAGGCCTGACCTAATTACGCAGGGTTTAAGAGGCAACGTAAATACAAGGCTCAGGAAACTCAAAGAAGGACAGTACGACGGTATTCTGCTTGCCACGGCAGGGTTTGAACGCCTGGGCTGGGAGCTTGAAGGGGAAATCCTTTCACCAGATTTCTTCTGCCCCTCTCCAAACCAGGGCACGGTTGCAGTTGTCACAAGGGCAGGCACTGAAGCGGAAGCCGCAGTTTCCAAACTTGATCATACAGACAGTCGGATTGTCACCGAAATTGAGCGCATCCTGATTTCCGACCTTGGAGGGGGCTGTACCACTCCAGTAGGTTCCTATGCAGAAATTATGCCGGATAGAAAAGAAATCCATGTTCGGGCTGAAGTCCTTTCCCTTGACGGAGAGGAAATCGTCAGAATAGACGAGTTTATCCCTATGATTGGGGGCCTTGAAAAAGCCAGGGAACTCGGAAAAAGGCTTGTGCAGATGGGCGGCAGAAGACTTGCTGAAGAAGCACTCCTGCAGCTTTCCGAAAATTCGTGCGGTCCAGATAATTTAAACGACTCATGATCACCTGTCAGAAAGGAACCAGCTATGTATACTCTTACCGGACTTAAACTGAAGAATCCGACTATTCTTGCAGCCGGAGTGCTTGGCACAACCGGGGCATCTCTGTGCAGGGTTGCACGTGAAGGAGGAGCAGGCGCAGTTGTGACCAAATCCATAGGTCCCATACCTAAAGCCGGGCATTCCAACCCGAGTATGGTTAAGCTTGACTGCGGATTTTTGAACGCCATGGGGCTTCCGAATCCTTCTTATCCTGGCTTCCTCCAGGAACTCGAGACTGCAAAAAAGGATTCCGGAGTTCCAGTAATTGCAAGCATATTCGGCGGAACTCCTGCTGAGTTTAAGGAAGTCGCCGAGGGTTTGCTCCCCAGAAAGCCCGATGCTTTTGAGCTTAACGTAAGCTGCCCGCATGCAGAGGGGTACGGAGCTGCTATTGGGTCTAACCCCTGCCTTGTAGAGGCAGTAACAGCTGCAGTAAAAGATGTTGTAAATGTGCCTGTATGGGTTAAGCTTACCCCGAACGTCTCTGACATTACGTGTATAGGAAATGCGGCAGAATCAGGAGGCGCGGATGCAGTTGTTGCAATTAATACCTTAAAAGGGATGGCTATAGATATCGAGTCCGGATATCCCATCCTGGGAAATCGCTCAGGCGGGCTTTCAGGAAAGGCGGTCAAACCCGTAGCTGTCAAATGCGTTTATGATCTCTATAGTGCCCTGGAAATCCCAATAATAGGGGTAGGAGGGGTGTCTTCCTGGCAGGACGCGGTAGAAATGATGATGGCAGGGGCATCGGCTGTCCAGATAGGATCTGCTGTATATGAAAGGCTTGATATCTTCTCCGAAATCAGTACAGGCATCGAAGCTTTCCTGCAGAAGAAAGGCTATTCGGATGTAAAAAAATTAATAGGGCTTGCCCACGAGATGGTCTGATGCTTCCTCTTAACGCTACAATAGTACGAATAAATGAAGAGTCTCCTCTGGTCAGGACTTTTTTCTTTGATCTCAGGTTCGAGACTATGGGGCCAGGCCAGTTTGTAATGGTCTGGGTCAGAGGGCTGGACGAGATACCTATGGGCCTCTCAAGTAAGAATTCCATAACTGTCCAGAAGGTAGGAGAGGCAACCTCAAAGCTATTTGAGTTGAAAGAAGGAGATTCTTTCGGGCTCAGAGGGCCTTTTGGAAGGGGTTTTACCCTGCCTTCGAAAGAAGAAAAAACGCTGGTTGTTGCAGGCGGGGTAGGAGCGGCTCCTCTTGCTCCTTATGCCGAGGCAGCTCGGGTTGCAGGTTCTGAGGTTCATACGGTACTTGGAGCGCGGAGTGCAGGCGACCTGCTTTTTGAAGAGCGTTTTGCAGAAGCAGGGGAAGTATATGTTTCTACGGATGACGGCTCAAAAGGGACAAAGGGTTTTGTGACCGATGTGCTCAGTAACCTCGACCTTTCGGGTTATGATAAAATTGCAGTCTGCGGGCCGGAAATAATGATGGTTTCAGTTTTCAGGCTCCTTGAGGACAGAAAGGTCCTTGAAAAGTCTGAGTTCAGCCTTCACCGTTATTTCAAATGCGGTATAGGAGTCTGCGGAGCTTGCTGTATAGATAGGTCAGGACTCAGAGTTTGTAAAGACGGACCTGTATTTTCAGGTTTGCAACTTCTTGACTCCGAACTGGGGAAATATATGAGGGATGCCAGTGGGCAAAGAGTTAAAGTTTAAGTTTGAGTATGAGTATGAGTATGTCCTTTTAAAAAATGAAGGAATGAAGGCGTAACTGTCCTGATAAGCAGGAGGAGATAGAGATATGATTGGAAGGTTCAGATCAGGAGATGAGATTTTTTACGGAGAAATCGAAGATGGGCGCGTGTATCCAAAAGGAGGAGCTTCCGCAGGGATCTTTGAGCTTTCGGAACTTTGCGTCCTCCCGCCTGCATCTCCTTCCAAAATCGTATGTGTCGGCCTGAACTACCGGGATCATGCTGAAGAGCTACACATGGAAGTCCCGGAAACTCCTGTCCTCTTTTTAAAACCTCCGTCAGCCGTTATAGGACATGAAGATAAAATTATTTATCCGGAATCCAGCTCCAGAGTAGAATATGAAGCCGAACTCGCAGTCGTTATAGGCAAACGTTGTAAGAATATCTCTGCCTCAAAAGCCGCGGATGTAATTGCGGGTTATACCTGCTTTAACGATGTGACTGCACGGGATCTCCAGCAAATAGATGGGCAGTGGACAAGGGCAAAGAGTTTTGATACCTTTGCAGCTTTCGGGCCTTATCTCGCTTTTCCTGATGAAGTCGATGTTACGGATGCAAAGATCGCCTGCAGGGTAAATGGGGAAACGAGACAGGCTTCCAGCACTTCAAACCTTATTTTTGACATTCCTTATCTTATTGAATTCATCACCGAGATCATGACCCTGGAAGTAGGAGATGTTATTACCACAGGGACGCCGCCAGGAGTTGGAGAACTTCAGCGTGGAGATATTGTGGAAGTTGAGATCCAGGGAATAGGAATACTTAGAAACGAGGTTGTCTGATGCTGCTTGAAAATATCAGAACTGAACTTGACCTTACCGAGCGCCATCTTCTGGTGCTCAAAAAAGTTATTGAAGAAGCCCCTATCGGAATCCTGAAACTTGCAGAAGTCACCGGAATGCAGAACCACAAAGTGCGCTACTCCCTGAGAGTCCTTGAGCAAGCTAACCTGATCAAACCCTCAGCCCAGGGTGCAGTACCCGGAGATGCGGTTTCGAAATTCCTGGAGGATTTCGAGCTCGAACTTGAGAAAATCAATGAGAAAATATCCCGCATCCGGGAAATCGAAGCTTCTATTCCCAAGTAAAAGTTCCTGCAGGGAAAGAAACTTTTAGGAAAAGTTTTTTTCAATTCAACCGCAACCGTTGCGCCGGTTG
>DADO01000145.1:19900-21991 GCA_002509325.1 Methanosarcina sp. UBA402
CCGTTGCGCCGGTTGATCACGCCTTTATGCCGGTTTTGATCAAACTTTTCTCAAAAGTTTGTACTAAACCAAATATTACCTTAGATTATAGTCGTTCAATCTTAATCGTTCAATCCATATTTATTTTGGAGAAGCTTCTATGACCTTAAGTCCTGAAGACCTTAAAACAATTGAAAAATATGCTTATCAAAACGCTGTAAAATATGGAAAAGCTCCCCAGCCAAAAGCTGTGATGGGTAAAGTAATGGGGGAGTGCCCTCAACTAAGATCTAACCCAAAAGCAGTATCTGAGGCTCTTAATGCCATTATTTCCAAAATTGTCAAAGGAAATCCTGAAACCTGGGAGGCAAAGCTTTCGGAGATAGCTCCCGAGCTTATTGAAGCTCTGAGTGTAAAAAAGGAGCCTGAAAAAGGCTTAAAGCCTCTTGAAGGAGCGAAAATCGACAAGGTTATTATGCGCTTTGCCCCAAATCCCAATGGGCCCGCAACCCTTGGCAGTGCAAGGGGCATGGTCGTTAATTCCGAATACGTAAAGATGTATAAAGGAAAGTTCGTCCTGCGTTTCGATGATACTGATCCTGATATAAAACGGCCTATGCTTGAGGCTTATGACTGGTATCTTGATGACTTCAAATGGCTCGGGGTTGTGCCTGATAAGGTAGTCTGTGCCTCTGACCATTTTCCTATCTATTATGATTATGCAAGAAAACTTATCGAGATGGGCAAGGCTTACGTTTGCTTCTGCAAAGGAGAAGACTTCAAACAGTTTAAGGATGCAAAACAAGCTTGCCCGCACAGAGATGTTAGCCCTGAAGAAAATCTCATGCACTGGGAGAAAATGCTTGCCGGGGAATATGAAGACCAGCAGGCAGTGCTGAGGATTAAGACTGATATAAAACATAAGGACCCTGCTTTGAGAGACTGGGGAGCTTTTAGAATTAGAAAGATGTCGCATCCCCGTCCTGAAATCGGTAACAAATATATTGTCTGGCCCCTTCTGGATTTTGCAGGCGCTATCGAAGACCACGAACTGGGCATGACGCATATTATCCGGGGTAAAGATCTTCTAGATAGCGAAAAGCGACAGGGCTATATCTACAAATACTTCGGCTGGAAATACCCGAGAACAACACACTGGGGCAGGGTCAAGATCCACGAATTTGGAAAGTTCAGTACAAGTACTCTAAGAAAAGCCATTGAAGCAGGAGAATACAGTGGCTGGGACGATCCACGACTTCCTACAATCCGGGCAATCCGGCGCCGCGGATTCCAGGCTGAAGCTCTCAAGAAGTTCATGATAGAAATGGGAGTCGGAATGACTGACGTGAGCATAAGTATGGAGTCTCTTTATGCCGAAAACCGTAAAATTGTGGATCCTATTGCAAACCGTTATTTCTTTGTCTGGAATCCCGTAGAAATGGAAATTACAGATGCCGAACCGACCGTCGCAAAACTTCCTCTTCACCCGACAGACCATGCCAGAGGAATTAGGGAAATTTCTGTGGGAAAGAGGGTACTTGTCTGCCTAGATGACGTTGAAAAGCTAGAAGTGGGTTCTATCGTCCGCTTAAAAGATTTCTGCAATATCGAAATCACCTCCCTTTCCCCACTTCAGGCAAAGCTCTCCGATATTTCTCTTGAAGCCCTTAAGAAAGCAAAAGCAAAAATTATCCACTGGACTCCAGTTGATGGAATAAATGTGAAAGTACGTGGCCCTGAAGGCGATATCAATGGAATCGGTGAGCCTGGGATTGCAGCCGAACTTGACAAAATCGTACAGTTCGAGCGCTTTGGCTTCTGTAGAATTGATTCTGTAGATGAAGATAAAATAGTGGCTTACTTTGCCCACAAATAATTGTCTGAAGAAGTGGACAGGAAACTGTTTCCCCTTCATCTATCTACTTTTCTTTAGCTTTTGTTTTTCCATTAATGAGAGAATGTAGATTAACCAGTTGCTTTAGGATTTGCACATTTTAAGATTCATCAGGATTTACACATTTCAAGATTCGTCAGGATTTACACATTTGAAGTTAAATAGAATATTCTCATTTAAAGCATGTAAGAGGCCATCAAATTAGAATTTTAGTTTAA
>DADO01000117.1:0-5206 GCA_002509325.1 Methanosarcina sp. UBA402
TTTTATGATTTATTTTCCAGTGCTAGAAATGCCTTAGGTTCCGTGTATCAACTATGCCTATTAACCTTACTGAATTGCAAAAAAAGTACGATGCGCCACTAAAAGCGTTTTAGAAATATCATCAACTAACTAATAGCGCACGACCCTAATTTGATTACTACAGGGAAAAAGAGAATATGGCCAGCTATTTTTCCATCAATTTCTGCTACAAGTGAAAGCCCAGGGATAAACTTTGGGTTTTTCCTGAGGATTTCAACGAGTTTTCCTTCACTGGGCTGCCCGAAAGCAAGGTCATTTACCTGGATTATTTCAGGATAATCAGAGGGAGTTTCGGGTCGAATTTTAAGAAACATCTATATATCTTCCTGTTATTTCTTAAGCGAGCCTTTCTTCTTAGAATTTCTTATTATAACCATTTATTTACCCTGTCCTATATTCTGTTTATAAAATCTCAATCTGTCCTATGAAATCTGTAAAACGGAGCCCAATCTATGATCCCCCTTTTCAGTGCAGGAAAAATCGCACTTGGGAGTATTACAAGTGCAAAACTGCGTTCAACTCTTACAGTGCTCGGAATCGTTATAGGAGTCGCAGCCGTAATTGCAAATGTGTCCCTTGGGGCAAGTTTCAACCAGCATTTCACGAATGAAGTAACCAATTTAGGGTCAAATTTTATCTTTTTCCAGGGGATGCAGCCCAAGCTTTTTTACGACAATGAGCTAAAGACAGTTGAGAGCACGCCCGGGATCTCGGGTGCCTCGCCTTTGAAATCACAAGCCGCAGAAGTTACTTACATGTCTGAAACCAAAAATATTATCGTAACAGGGGTTGGACAATCTTACGATAAGGTAGCGAATACAAAGCTTCAAAAAGGGACCTTCATCAATGACAATGATGGGTACGTGGCGATTATCGGACACAAGGTTGCAAACGAGAAATTTGACCGAAGTATTTCGGTCCGGAACTCCATAAATATAGCTTTCAGGGTTGGGGAAAATGAAAAAGTTACAAAGACCTTTAAAGTTAAGGCAATAATTCAGAACCCGGAAAATACTGTTGTCCAGGCATATGATGACAACGAGGCAATTCTTATTCCAATCGGGGTCATGAACGAAATCCTTGGCGAAAATGACTATGGTGGGATTTTTGCAATGGCTGAAGATCCTGCAACAATTCAGGAGATCTCGGATGAAGCAGACAAGCGCCTTGCCCGAAAGTTTGGGATTTCCGACAGGGAACTTGCAGACAAAGAGTCGCGCCCTTATTTTCTTATCAATCAGGCTGAGGTTTTGAAACAAACAGACATGATGGCTGCAGCCCTCAGTTCTTTCTTGACTGCAGTTGCGCTTATCTCCCTGCTGGTCGGCTCGATAGGGATCATGAATATAATGCTCGTAAGCGTGACTGAAAGGACGAGGGAGATAGGAGTTCTCAAATCACTAGGATTCACAGCTTCTGATATTCTTTTCCTTTTCATGGTCGAATCAATCATGCTTGGAGTTTTCGGGGGCATTCTAGGGAGTACAGTAGGAATCGCAGGTGCGTACGGCGTTGAAACCCTCCTCAAGCTGCCCGTCGTGTTTCCTTTCAGCCTCATAGTAGCAGGGTTTTTTGTAGCTGTCCTCGTAGGCTTTGTTTCAGGAGTCTACCCGGCAAGAAAAGCCGCAAAAATGAAACCTGTGGACTCACTAAGGCACGAATGATCCTGATTTTCAGTTCTGTCTCGGGCGAAATGTCTCTTTAATTTGCTTCGATCCCCAAATTTAGCCTTGGGATTTTATTCACTTCTCCCTCGCACGTATGACAATTTTGCTTAATTCGCGCAGCCACAGCACCGAACTTGCCACTACTGTGCAGAGCAGCCAATCGACAGGACTCAAGCTCACAGTCGAAAATGCCTGTTGCAGAAATGGGATGTGAACAACTGCTACCTGCAGCAAAAGAGACAATAGGACCGCTCCCCATAGCCATTTGTTTGAGAATAATCCTACAAAAGCACTCTGCTTATCCGAACGTGCGTTGAAAACAACGAAAAGTGAAAAGAAAACTACCGTTGTAAACGCCATCGTCTGTGCGTAACGCAAGCTGCCTGAGCCTTCGATCAGACCTCCGGGTAAGCTTGCATCCAGTATGAATAGGGCTCCGATTGCCATGATTACGCCTGTAAAGAGGTTGCCAGCCCACATACTGCGGGTTATCACCCCTTCTTCCCGCGGGCGCGGTGGTTTTTTCATCAGTCTCGGATCAGCCGGGTCAACGCCTAGAGCAAGCGCGGGAGGGCCGTCTGTGACAAGGTTGATCCATAGGATCTGAGTCGCAAGCAGGGGCAGCGCTAACCTATCGCCTTCCGCAGTCAGCCCTATCAAATCTGCCAGCAGCAAGCCGAAGAACATTATCATTACTTCCCCGAGATTTGATGAGAGCAGGTAACGCAAGAATTTACGGATATTTGAGAAGATCGCACGCCCTTCTTCGACAGCCCCGACAATGGTCGCAAAATTGTCGTCTGCAAGTACAACATCGGAAGCTTCTTTGGAAACATCTGTTCCAGTTATGCCCATCGCCACCCCAATATTGGCAGTTTTCAAAGCAGGCGCATCATTGACCCCATCGCCTGTCATTGCCACAATTGCCCCTCCGCGCTGCAGCGCTTTCACAATCCGAAGTTTGTGTTCGGGGTTAACGCGTGCATAAACCGAGACTTCCTGAACCGTCTGGTCAAGCTTCTCCTCAGGCATCTTCTCAAGCTCGGCACCCGTAACAGCTTGCCCATTAGTAGGAATGCCAAGTCCTTCGGCAATAACTGTGGCGGTTTTAGGATGATCGCCGGTAATCATAATCGGACGAACTCCCGCAGCCATAGCACGTGCAACTGCATCCTTTGCCTCCATGCGCGGCGGATCAATCATGCCGATCAATCCCAGGAAGACAAGGTCTTTCTCGACGTGCTCATCAAACTCTTCCTGCTTCATCACGTCCTTTGGCAGTGTACGGAAAGCGACCGCGAGTGTCCGTAAAGCTTCGCCGGCAAGTTCTTCATTGCTCTTCAAAATCTCTGCGCGTCGTTCCACAGTCAGAGGTTTGATCTCGTCTCCTACAAGCTCCTGTGTACAACGAGTAAGCAATACATCTGGTGCGCCTTTCGTGAAGGCAAGCAGCCTTTCTTCCTGTTCGGCGTCAGTATGGACTGTGCTCATCAGTTTACGCTCCGAGGAGAAAGGCACTTCTCCAACACGTTCTAACCGTGCATTGAGTGCCTCCGCTTCCAGTCCGGCTTTACGTGCCGCAACAATCAATGCTCCTTCGGTCGGGTCGCCGTGTACCACCCAGCGCCCATTACGTTCATGCAGCACAGCATTGCTAGCGCGGTCAGCAGCTGCAAGCGCACGTACGAGTTCAAAATGAAGCGCGCCATCTATTTTTCCTCCTCCTTCCCTGCGCACTTTACCTTCGGGAATATAACCCGTACCTTCTAGGTTTACACGCCCACTTGCTGTAATAACCGCAAGTACAGTCATTTCATTCTTTGTAAGCGTGCCCGTTTTATCGGAGGCAATGACATTCGCGGAGCCGAGAGTTTCGACTGCCGCTAGATGGCGCACAATTGCATTTTTCTGCGCCATGCGCTGCACGCCAAGAGAGAGCACGACTGTAACCACTGCAGGCAAGCTTTCCGGCACTGCTGCAACCGCAAGTGCCACGCCTAAAATAAGCACGTCAAAAAGGGCTGAGAAACCTCTAACGTCTTCGACCAGGATGATCGTTGTAATTATCACGATGGCAATGACGATAACAACGATTCCGAGCAGTTTTCCAACATGGTGAAGTTCTTTTTGTAGCGGTGTAGTTTCAATCGGCGTTTCTTTGAGCATGCCGGCAATGTGCCCCATCTCGGTCTGCATTCCTGTTGCTGTGACAACTGCGCGCCCATGTCCGTAAACAGCCACAGTGCCGCTAAAGATCATATTATCACGGTCCCCGAGCCCGACCTCTTCTGTAATCGGGAGCTCATCCTTCAAAACAGGTAGGCTCTCACCTGTCAGGGCTGCCTCGGCTGTTTGAAGCGCAGTTGACTGAATCACTCGAGCGTCCGCAGGGACAGTATTGCCTTCTTCAATGACGATAACATCGCCGGGCACGACCTCAGTTGCCGGAATGCTTTGCCGCGTACCGCCCCGAATAACACTGGCTTGTGCTGCGGTCATCTGGCGAAGTGCAGCCATTGCCTCCTCTGCTCGTGATTGCTGAATATACCCCATGATCGCATTGAGCAGTACGACCGCAAAGATTGCAATTGCTTCATAAGGCAGTGCAGAATTGCGTTCATACAGCCACATTCCAGCCGAAACTAATGTAGCGATAAGCAGCAGGACAACGAGCACATCTTGAAATTGTGCCAGGAATTTCCTCCATGCAGGCACTGGCTTTTCTGCCATCAATTCATTCTTGCCGTACCTGTCGAGCCGCTCCAGCGCCTCCCCTTCGCTCAAGCCGCTTCGCGCATCTGTATTGAGCGCAGTTAAAACTTCGTTAACTGACTGTCGATAAGGGATTGTCTGATCTTTCTGAATGGTCATGGTACTCATCTTTGGTCCATTTTCGTTCACCTTTATGACGTGATCTGTAACTTTCCCAAAATAATGGAGCGCCAATCAAAATGGAAACATTTTGCAGCGGGTAAGTAAGCCTGTAAGGGAATTCCCTTTTCTGTTTCTAACTTTGTTTCTATTCCTAATCTCGTTTCTATTTCTATAATCCTTTATACTATAGTTCTCACATAAATTAGTAATTTTTATAAAGTTTCTTTATTTTAGCAGGATACGAAAAATTAACAGAGCGCCCGCCTTGCAGAAAATCTGTATAATCTTGAGAAAGTAGGAATGCGTCTCAAGCAGATAAAAATCATCCTTCGAAACAGCTCGATAACACAACTGGATGCTCCCACGCAGTTCATGTATAAAATAAATATTCATCTGCTGGTGAAAATATTGGCGAGTAACAAAGGCTGATTTTAATTATCTTGCAATTACAGTATCCTGAAAAAAAAGATATTTCGAAAACTGAAGAGAACTTGAAGAAACTTAAAGACGAATTCATCAAAAACACGAGCAATTTAACAAACTGATAAAATAAATTAACGAGTTCGGAAAAGAATCGTTTGTATTCAGTTAAGGAATCTGTTAATATCAAAAGGACTACTGCAATC
>DADO01000117.1:5423-12040 GCA_002509325.1 Methanosarcina sp. UBA402
AATATCAAAAGGACTACTGCAATCGTCAATTCATCTCGATTTACATTTATAATTTTATAAAATGACAATGAAAAGAATATCTTTCTGATAGATCGTATTTTAACCGAATATAAATTAATTCCAATCAAAAAATTGATCATCTGTTCTTATTGTTGACTTTTCAGGTACTAAGAATACCACTTGACTGAAAAAGACGGTTAGCAATTGAAATTTACAGAGAAGAGTAAAAATCAAAAATTAATCGCCTTTGAGTCCTGTCTTACTGTTGAACGTTATGCAATTTTAGTTATATGTTGAATCTTACTATTTTACCCAGCCTTTCTTATGCGCTATAAAGTATACCAATAATGGATAACATAAACATTTAATAATAATATCATAGGAAAAAATCTTGCTCAAAATTGTTTTCTGATTTGGATCAGATTGTTGGCTATCTGTCTCAGACTGCCGTTGAACTGGATCAGACTGTTGGTTATCTGTCTCAGACTGCCGTTGAACTGGATCAGACTGTTGGTTATCTGTCTCAGACTGCTGTTGAACTGAATCAGTCTGCTGTTGAACTGAATCAGACTGCCGTTGAATTGAGTCAGACAACTCTTGAACTGCCTCGGACAGTTTTTGAATTGACTCAGACTCTTCCTGATTTGTGGCTGATTCTTCTTTAGTTGAATCAGCTGGGGTGTCTACATGAGTGGTTTCTTCAGAAGTGGTGCCTGCATGAGTGTATTCTTCAGAAGTGGTGCCTACATGAGTGTTTTCTTTAGAAGTGGTGCCTACGTGAGTGTATTCTTCAGAAACATATTCGCCTTTATAACTTTTTATACAGGTTATGCCAACTTCACAACCTGGCTTTACTTTTTCCCCGTTACTATCGATGTATATTGCGCCGTACTCTTTAGAGGAGTAAGGATCGTAATAATAGAAACTAATCATACCATTAGACCATACATCACAGTGCCCGGTTGGATACTCTTTTATAAAAGCGTCATATGCTGAATTTGTGAAGTCTCCAGACTCAGGAGCTTCAAAATTATCAATAAAATTAGTTACCTCTTTTTCAATAGGCATGTCTTTATTTTCAGTTGCTGCTTCACATGATGTCAGCAGAGCGAAGATTAAGAAGACACCTATGATTCTTAGTGGCAGTTTCATTTTAACTCCTACCTTCAATCTGTTGTAAATAATTTATACAATCTGAATGATGGCACCATAACGAAGTACAAAAACATACACAGACCAGCTGAAGTAAAATGGTCCAACGGTTAGGTTCTGTTGCAAAAATAATATTTCTTCAGCTTGATACTATAATTCTCACCTTTGTGTACCATTTTCTCCGTGGCGAGATTGATTAAATTTCCTAATTGTGAGGATTTCCACTGATTTTATAACAAAGCCAGATTTTTTGCAACGGAACCGTATTAGATATATGCATATGTCGCGGAAAAAGAACTTTGAGCAATGGCTACTGATGCAGTAGATGAAAATCAATAAATAACAAAAGAAAGGACATTGGAGCTAAAACACCTGGATATGATTGTTCCTTTCTTTCTATTAAATTTCCATCCTGGGTTGGCTATATTTTAAAAAATATATAATGTATATTTAAATCCTAAGTATATATAATAATCCTTTTCGTTATATTATGTCACGTATAAAAATACTCAAATAATTGAATTTTAAGAAATAAGCTAGTCCTGATTTACCACATCTTATACCATTGCCAGTTATTGGCTCAAGGATAACAGTGAAGAAAATAAGGGAACCAGTTACTAAAATTCTCTGTACCACTAAATTCCGAGTTCCCAAAATAGGTCTCCAATTTTAGTCTCTTTACTTAAAATAAATGATGGAGTTAGTACTTAATCGACAATGCAGAGAATTCTCATGCTCATGTTTTCAAAAATTTCGAAATCCAGACATAAATGGCCTTAAAAAAAGTACTTATTCCATAAGCCTTATACACTCTGTGTATAAAATCAAATACAGTAACATCGTAGTTTATTGTATCCACTACTGCATATCTGTTGAAAAAGAAACTGGAGAATTATTATCTCCTAATGTATTGTTCTTTAAAATATGCTTCCTGCACAGGATTTTTATTTTTTCTCTGAGGTACTGATCCCAAGAATGGAATATGGAGTGCAGTGTTTCAGGATTGAGCTGAGAAGCCCTGTAAAAGCTATCGCTGCAACAATCCACTTCCAGGGAGATCTTTTTACAAAACCCGTCGCCAGCATGAGAGTTGCAAGTACCCCATATATAGTTCTGAACAGGAGATCAAAACCTCCTACATTTTCTTCCAAAAGCAATTTTCTGAAATTCGTCGGACAAAACCCCCTTATAAGCCCTCTTACATACCTATGATCCTTCAATATATAGCGTTATTCTGTTTAGATTCTATTGTATTTCATTATATTCACTTGTTAATCTATTGAATAATTCAGGTAGAATCTTCCTGAAAAATCCAAAAATTCCGAAAAATAAAAAAATATATACAAGAGATGAGAAGGTTTCTAACTATGCCTGAAATAAAACTTGATAGATCGATCTCATATCTCGAAGGTACACAGCGAGTATATGATGAAGCCACAGCCCTGGAAAACACTAAAGACGAGATAAAAAAGATAGGCGTTACCCGAATTGCCGATATTACAAACCTGGACAGGCTTGGAATCCCTATTTTCTCGGCAATCCGCCCCAGTGCAGCGAAGGGAGCGATCAGTATTTACTCAGGCAAGGGTTCGACCGAGCAGCGGGCCAGGATTTCAGCGATAATGGAGAGTTTTGAGCGTTGCCTTGCAGAGCGCCCTGGGCTGAATGCGAACGTTGCAGGCGAGATCTCTGCTCCGTCTCTTGTGGAATCCTACGCCAGCGCCATAGAAAGCTTCACAGTAATCGATCCAACCAAGCTAATTCTACCCCAGTCACCTTATCTTCCCCAATCTTTGCTTGAATGGGTTGGAGCGTACGATTTAATGAATAAAGAAGAAGTATTCGTAAGCGCCAATTCGGTTTACCATCCATATGACTCGCCTGGAAGGTGTCAGAAACTTTTCTTAAGCAATACCAATGGGCTTGCATCCGGAAACGTGTTTGAGGAAGCCGTTCTCCACGGGCTGCTCGAGGTTATAGAAAGAGATGCAATCAGCATAGCACAGTTTTCCCGCAACCTCGGAAAAGAAATCGTGCTGACTGAAGAAGACGGATACCTTTACGAGCTTGCCAGCAAGTTCAAGGACGCAGGAATAGAACTCAAGGTCTGGCTGGTTCCGACCGATACTGGCATTCCAACAGTAATTGCGGCAACTGACGATGTAAAGTTAAAAGATCCGGCGCTCCTTGTCATGGGAGCAGGCTCTCACCTTAAACCCGAAATTGCAGTTGCGCGGGCTATAACCGAAGCTGCTCAGTCACGAGTTGTCCAGATTCAGGGAGCAAGGGAAGATACGGATAGGGAAGGTTTTATCCGAAGTGTGGGATACGACCGCATGAAACGCTTGAACTGGTTCTGGTTCGAAGAAGGTGAAAAAATTTCCCTTTCCGAAGTGCAGGACCTGTCCAGGAAAAGCCCTGCAGAAAATATCGATGTGATACTCGAAAAACTCAAGGATCTTGCTGAAAGAGTGCTGGTAGTAGACCTCTCAAGAGAAGAGGTTACAGTACCGGTTGTCAGAGTAATCATCCCTGGCTTTGAGCTTTTCACTATTGACAGAGAGCGCAAAGGCAAAAGGATCAGTTCCCGAAGGAAGAAAGACTTTTCGAGAAACAAAAATGAAAAGCCATGGAAGAGACGATGAAGGCAAAAGCGGTAATCTTTACAGGCAACAGCATCAGCCATGAGGACGCAAGAAAAGTCCTCAGGGCAAATTATCAGCCTCCTGTACGCCGATTCCAGCTTGAAAATTTCATCCAGAAAGGGCATAAGGTCATAGGGATAATAGACGGAATCTTTTTTGACAGGGCTGCTGTAGGGCACAGGGAGATTCTATCTGCGCTTGATGCAGGCGTAAAGGTAGTAGGAGGCGCCAGCATGGGAGCCCTCCGGGCTTCGGAGCTGGATACTCATGGAATGATAGGGGTAGGAAGAATTTACGAATGGTACAGGGATGGCGTAATCGAATCCGATGACGAAGTCGCAGTAAGCACAAATCCTGACACTTTCGAACCTATTTCCGTGTCCCTTGTCAATATAAGGGAAAGCCTGAAAGCCGCATTTGTCTCAGGAATTGTAAGTGAAAAAGAGCATAACGATCTCCTGCAGCTTGCAATTGACACCTATTACCCTGACCGGAGTTATCTGGGGCTTGTAAAAGAAGGGGCGAAAAGAGGACTGATCCCGGAAGAAAAGAAAAAATTCATTCTGGATTTTTTCACAGGCAATGAAGTTGACGTAAAAAGGGAAGATGCAATCCTTGTGCTCGAAACTGTAAAAAAGCTGATTGAGGAGGCCTGAAGCTTCAAGCCCTTCTCGATCAGGGGTTTCTTATTCAATTAGTGGTTTTCTGATTTTCAGACTTCTTCAGCGTTTTATGATATAAAGCCTGATGATGTACAGACTTACAATCAAGACAATGAAGTTGTAAACAGCCCTAAAAATTGGAATATATTGGTACTCAAACCAGATTTCAATTGTTCTTTCTATAGAGAAATAGAGCTGGAAAGTGGCCACAAGCAGAAGCAGCATGGAAATGAGGAAAATCCCTTTTTTGAAGTTTTCCCCCAGTTCGGACACTTTTTCCGCTTTTGCCTCTGGTTTCGCACCTAATGTTTCACTCCTATCTAATGCTTCACTCACGCAAATCGTCTCCTGAGAATTGCTGCCGAACAGAGTAGGATTGCAGATAAAGGTAGGTCTAGCCCTGGCGCACTTTCTTTTTTAGCTGTAGATTCCTCTTCAGGAATCATTCCAGTTTCTACTATATTTTCGAATTCACTTGTCTGGATTTCCCGAGTTTTAATTGTATTTTTGTCTTTAACCTCAACTATGGGGCTGAGCCGAATGTAACCTTCTCCACGTTCGACTATTTTATTATCGTTCCAGATCAGGACCTCGACAACGTAATTGTACTGATCAGGCATTGTTAGGTTGACGCTCTGGATAACTGTAGCCTCGGGCCTGATTTCTCCTGTGCGTGTCCAGGCTTTATCCGCAAGGAGCCCGGCATCCATTTCGCGTACCTTGACAAGCATACGGAAATCCTTGCTGGTTTCCCTTCCTTCATTTGTTAGATAGATATCGTTTTCAACAAGGACTTTTCTATCTTCTACTTTTTTCACCCTGAAGTCCATTTCCGGAATCTTAAGCCCTGTTTCCTGAACTTCGGCAGGCAGAGCATCCAGATTGTAAACTTTGATTTCTCCACTACTTTTCTGGACGTTTTCTTCAAACAGGACAGAACGGAGATCGTATCCTCCGGTTTTGGGAAGGGTCAGGACCTGACTCACGGATTTTGTATTTCCTTTATTTATCACTCCGAGTTCTATCTTCTTCTGTGCTTCAAGCAGCCCGCTCTCCCTGCTATAGGCTTTAAGAAGAAGCGAGGTATTCTTTGCAGTGTCCCCCTGAGATTTTTCGATATATGTTGTGACATTCAGGTCTACGAAAGCCGCTCCTGTACGTTCTGCTGAGATATCCATATTCCTAACATTGTAGTAGCTTTTTTCTTCAAAATTCTTGACGCAGCCGCTTCCGAAGGTAAAAGCGATAATAAAGAGAACTAAAAATAAATTTTTTAAGAATTTAGTTTGAGTCGACCTGGTTTCCAATTTGCTCAAGCTCTGTCCTCCTCTTTCTGTCCTCCTCTTTCTGTCCTCCTCTTTATCAATTATATTTCAATGTATATGCTTTTTTGCCTTCATGGACACTTTTTCTTTTCCTGGAAGAAGGTTGGATGAAAATTATTAATATGAACACATCGATATTCATATGTGGATTAAAATGAAATGGCCAGAGCATAGAGCCCAAGCTTAAAGGATTCTATTTGCGACCAGTAGCTCTGAAATTACTTACAAACTGTAAGCCTGTAGAAAGGATGAAACCCCGGGTGACAGGAATAAAATCTGATAACAAATCGAGAACATGAGGGATATTATGGAAGAAAGCCTTGATATTAAATCTAAACCACGAAGACTGATACTAATCGCGACCGATGGCTCAGAGACCGCAAACGAAGCCGCAGATTTCGGGATAGAGATTGTTGGGTGTACTGGGGCAAAAATATATGCCGTGTATGTTATTGATACAACACCTTATCGCTCAGTTTCACTGGATAAAATCTGGTCAAGAGAGACGCTTGACGAATTTGAGAGAGTGGGACATGAAGCAACCTCTTATGTGGAGAAGATTGGAAAAGCTGCTGGATTGGAAGTCGAAACCAGGGTGCTCAGGGGTCATCCGGCTGAAAAGATTTTGAGCTTCTCAGAAGATAATAATATCGATATGATCATAGTGGGGTCGCTTGGAAAAGGCGGATATGAACGTGTTCTACTTGGCAGCGTATCGGAAAAAATAGTAAGGCATGCAAAAATTCCGGTGCTGGTTGTCCGAGAAAGACACAAAAGTGAGAAAAAGTTGATACAGGCATAATCCAGCTACAATAATCTAGCTACAATAATCC
>DADO01000117.1:12337-16132 GCA_002509325.1 Methanosarcina sp. UBA402
ATAATCTAGCTACAATAATCCAGCTACAGATAAAATTTGGGTTACTGGGTTAGAGGCACGATCTGGTTCTGAGTAGATAGATGGGATAAATCTGATTCTGCTGGGGACAATTTGTTAAGAATCAGACCATTAAATAACCAGCTTGAAGTATAGGATAGATGGGGAGGAGAAAGGGTAATGGAAAGAGATCTTTACAAAAAGATCCTGATTGCTACTGATGGCTCGGAAAGTGGCAAACAGGCAATAAATGCCGGGATGGAGATTGCAAGGTTAAGCCAGGGGAAAGTCTATGCCCTGTATGTAATTGACACGGCTGACTACCCTCAGGGGATGGGGGATCCTAAATGGAAAACGGTTATAGAAGAACATTTTAAGACCTTTGGGCTTGAACTGACTGCTGTAGTGGAAGAAGCCGCAGAAGCAGCAGGAGCTGAAGTGGAGTTCGTAATCCTTGAAGGGCATCCGGCTGAAAAGATCCTCAATTTTGCAGAAAAGCGTGATGTTGACATGATTGTCATAGGCTCGGTCGGAAAAACCGATGTTGAACGCTTCCTTCTTGGAAGTGTATCCGAAAAGGTCGTCAGGAATGCAAAGGTTCCGGTACTTGTCGTGCACAGGAAGAGAGAGTGAAAAGCATAAAGGCTCAAAGCACGAAAACTCAAAATAAGGATGAGCATACCAAAACTCAATATTTTTCTTTAAATCTTATCTTTTTATTGAGCAGTTGAACTTACGATCACGGAGGCGGCTCTAGAATATCTAAAATCGGTTGACAACAAAATGGGTTTTGGTATCGGCTCAATAATAATCCAAATTACAATGGAGGGGGTAAGTATGGAGGAAAGGAGTGAACCTGAATCTAAATCACAAAAACGAATTTTAATCGCTACTGACGGCTCAAAAGCCGCAGAAAGCGTGGCTGATTTAGGGATAGAAATTGCGAAGTGTATTGGGGCAAAGGTCTATGCCGTATATGTCATTGATATAACCTTTTTTGACTCAATTCTTATGGATGAAGCGTGGGTAAAAAATGCCAGCGAGCAGTTTGAGAAAATTGGTCGTGGATCAATATGCTGCATAGAAGAAAGTGCAAGGGCTGCCGGAATAGAAGCTGCACCCATACTGCTGAAAGGAAATCCGGCTGAAAAGATCCTCGATTTTGCAGAGGACCAGAAAGTTGACCTGATTGTCGTAGGCTCTACTGGAAAAAGCGGGTCTGAACGTTTCATGCTTGGGAGTGTATCCGAGAAAGTTGTGAGGAATTCAAAAATTCCGGTACTTGTCACACGTGAGAGAATTAAACCTGATAAGTTCTTCAGTTGTGGTCATGAGTATAAAATAGACTCAGCCAATGCCGCATACAGAGAGCCACAGTGAAAAACCGGACTTCAAATTCAAGAAAGCTGTATCAGGAGGATACTTTATGAAACGAAAGCCTTATAGGAAAATCCTGCTTGCAATCGACGGCTCGGAAAATGCAAAAATTGCAGCCCTTTCAGGGCTTGAAATCGCAAAAAATACCGGATCTGAGATCTATGCCGTGTACGTTGCCAACATTTCCTGCTGTTCTCCTATCATGCCTGAGAGTTACGACTGGGAGATAGGAAAAGAAGGAAGTGAAGCCGTTGCTGAGATATAGGAAATGGGAAAAGAGGCTGAGGTTCCTGTAAATCCTGTTCTCCTGCAGGGATACCCTGCTCAGGAAATTCTGAATTTTGCAGAACAGAATGACATCGATATGATTGTCATGGGTACGCAAGGAAAAGCCGGACCAGATAATTTTCTCTTGGGAGGGGTCACGGAAAAGGTCGTAAGACATGCAAAAGCCGAGGTATTAGTTGTGCACGCGCTCGTTTCCTGATAAAGCGACCTTTTTCAAAAAAATGTTTGACCACAATCATTTTTCCAAAAAGCTTGACCACAACCATTTTTCCAAAAAAAAATGTTTGATCATAAACTTTTATAAAAAGTTCGATCGAAAAGACATTTTTCTTTACTTGAGTATTTTATCGATCTATTTTTTATATTTTTTTGGATAAAAACAGATTTTAGAGGATTTCTATAAAGCCTCTAATTCATCAAATAAATACTTTGAGAGATTTTTCTTTTCGAGACTCTTGCCTGGTACATTTGGCTTGTATCACTGGTTTACTATTTTTGTGGCTGAAATTATTTCTATTAAATGACAATTCAAAAAAGTTAAATGTATTAAAACGTATTTATTAAAAATTTGGAAAAAACAGTTGGACGTTTATCAAAACCCAGTTTCTCAGGAATTAAGTTATTGATAAAGAATCTGAATTTCTTATTTAAGTAAGGTTTATTGTGTAAAATCCTGTTAAATATTTAGGTACTATTCCGTTCAAAATACTTTTACAGCCAGAGCTTTCAATATTAATAATACAGATTAATAATCTATGGAGTAATCCCTTGAAAGGCAATGATATACTACTCTGGGATGAGACCCTATTTAAGGACCTTTCTGTGCTTGAGCCTGATCATCTCCCCGAATATTTTCCCCACAGGGAATCACAGTTGAATGCGCTCAGATTTGCGCTCAAGCCAGCCCTGCGCGGTATGCGCCCTTTTAATTGTTTGCTGGTAGGTCCTCCTGGGACAGGAAAGACCAGCGCAGTTATGAAGGTATTTAGGGAAGTTGAAGCCCATGCATCTGGCGTCGTTACCGTCAAGGTCAACTGCCAGATCGATTCCACGCGCTTTGCGGTAATGTCCAGGATTTACAGAAAACTTTCTGGGATCTCTCCTCCCAATTCTGGAATTGCGTTCAGGAAGATCTTTGAAACTGTCATTAATTTCCTTGTCTCTTCGGAGAAAGTCCTGCTTGTTGCTCTGGATGACCTCAATTATCTCTGTTATGAAGGGCATGCCAATGAAGTGATGTATTCGCTGCTAAGGGCACATGAACAATATCCCGGAGTAAAAATAGGAGTCATCGGGATCGTAAATGATGCATCTGACCTCTACTGTCTGGACTCAAGGGTAAATTCGGTTTTTCTGCCTGAGGATATCTCTTTCCCCAGATACGGAAGCCTTGAGATTCTTGATATTCTGAGAGACCGGGTAAAATATGGCTTTTATCCAAAGGTAATTTCTGACGAGTTACTGGAACTTATAGTCTCGTATGTAGAAAGAACTGGAGACCTCAGGGTTGGAATTGATCTTCTTAAACGTTCCGGTTTTAATGCCGAACGCAGGGGAAGCCGTACTATTTCTTCTGAAGATGTGGAAAAAGCTTATGAAGCATCCAAACTGCTTCATCTATGCCGGGGTATAAACCTTCTATCTGATCCTGAAAAACGCTTGCTTGAGCTAATAGCAAGAAGAGGAGAAATTCAGGCAGGTGATCTCTACAAGTCCTTCCATGAATTAACGCAGCTCGGGTATACTCGCTTTTACGGGTTTGTCAACAGGCTTCAGGCGCTTAACTACATAGATGCGGACTTTACCGGCAAAGGACAGAGGGGCAGGACAAGAATTATAAAAACAAAATTTGGGGCTGAAGATATTCTTAGTTGCCTTGAAAAGAAGTGAGTACAAAGTCCTAAATGAGTACAAGGTCATGCAAACAAGTATAATTTCTTGATCTCAAAATCCTGTAAAACAGATAATAATCTCTGAATTTAAAAAGTGGTCGTGCGCTATTAGTTAGTTGATGATATTTCTAAAACGCTTTTAGTGGCGCATCGTACTTTTTTTGCAATTCAGTAAGGTTAATAGGCATAGTTGATACACGGAACCTAAGGCATTTCTAGCACTGGAAAATAAATCATAAAA
>DADO01000113.1:0-7530 GCA_002509325.1 Methanosarcina sp. UBA402
ATTTCGCATGCGCATGGATATCATTCAGAGCAGCAGGACTTTTCGGATAGGCTCTAAGAAGTTTAGAAGACACAGCCAGCAAGCTGGCTGTTTCTATACAAGAGATGGAGTCGTTTTTTGATATCATAATAAACGACTCCATTGTCTTCAATCCCTTTTTTAATTATGCCTTCATTTGTAAAAAACAGGTTTCGGAACTAAGGGTATTTGGAACTACTGTTCATAGGAAAGCATTTTTATATCAAATCAGGGCACACCTCTGGAAAAAGGTGTGTCTTCTGAACAATATCTTTTCTGAACAAATCTCTTTTTAATATGCTGCAGTAGGTTTTCTCAGGTATGGATATGGGGTTTAAGATTTCGGGCATACTTACAGCATATGTAGATATTTATTAAGTTCCCAGGGGTGAACAATTACTTTGTATTCATCCCATTCCATTTCCTTGGCGCAGATGTATTGATTGAAGACATGTTCTCCGAGCACTTCCTTTACGAATGTACTGCCCCTCATTTCATTAATTGCTCCTTTAAGATCAGCAGGTAGGGAGCAGATGCCTCTTTTCTCTCGCTCTTTATCCGTAAGATGGAAAATGTTTACGTTAGTTGGCTCTCCTGGGTCAATCTTATTCTTTATACCGTCAAGTCCAGCTCTAAGCATCAGGGCGAAGGCAAGATATGGGTTGCATGCTGGGTCCGGGCATCTGAGTTCGACTCTTGTCCCATTCCCACGGGTTGCAGGAATGCGGATCAGGGAACTCCTGTTCGTTGCAGACCAGGTAATATAAACCGGGGCTTCATACCCTGGCACAATCCTTTTGTAGGAGTTAACAACCGGGTTAGTAATAGCTGTAAATTCCCTGATATGTTCCAGCAGACCACCAATGTAATACATTGTTTCTTGAGAAAGCTGAGCTGGTGTATCCGGATCATAGAATGCATTCTTGCCGTTTTTGAAGAGGGACTGGTTGGTATGCATGCCTGAACCATTTACGCCAAAGAGAGGTTTTGGCATAAATGTGGCATAATATCCTTTGTGATACGCGATTGATTTTACCACATATTTAAAAGTTACAACATTGTCTGCGGTACTGAGTACGTCACCGAATCTGAAATCAATTTCATGCTGGGAAGGTGCGACTTCGTGATGGGAGGCTTCGATCTGGAAGCCCATATGTTCGAGAGCATAGTCAATATCTCTACGTACATCCTGTGCACGGTCAAGAGGTGCGAAATCGAAGTATCCTCCCTGATCCGTAAGTTCTGTGGTTGGATTTCCGTTTGCGTCAAGTTTGAAGAGGAAGAATTCCAGTTCAGGACCTACGTTCATCGAGTACCCCATTTTTTCAGCTTCCTGGATTGCGCACTTGAGAACGTACCTGGGGTCTCCCTTAAACCGCTGACCGTCAGGAAGATACACATCTCCAAGGATTCTGGCAACTGCACCGGCAACAGGTCTCCATGGAAGGATTCTGAACGTAGATGGGTCAAGCGCAAGTTTCATGTCAGATTCTTCAATTCCCGTAAAGCCCTGGATCGAAGATCCGTCAAACATTACCCCGTTTTCAAAAGCTTCTTCGAGCTGTTCGGCAGGGATTGCCCAGCTTTTGATGATGCCGAGTGTATCTGTAAACTGGGTCCGAATAAATTTTACATCTCTTTCATTTACAGCTTCTAATACATCTTCTTTGGTTGTACACTTCTTTACTCGCGCCATTTGAGTTTCCATCCTTGTTAGGTAATAGGCATCCTATTACCTATTAACTATTATATATAATTTTCCAACCTCTATATGGGATATAGGACTGCTAAATAATCAGAAATATTAATTATACACCAATTATTTATGAGAATAATTGGATGATTCCCCCTAACATGGTATATTTCTAATATGTATATAAAACTCATTAAAGTCCATTTAAAGATCATCAAAGTCCATTTAAAGATCATTAAAGTCCATTTCAAAAGGAGTTGTCAAGAAATTTAATCTAGTTTGAGATAATATGATTTGCTCTTTATTTTTGGGGACAAAAAATAAGAGTATCTTTCCAATCTAATTTTATGAAATTTTAGAGAAAAGAGAATTTAGAGGATTTTCTATAAAGGCAATAAAAAAGTAATACTAAATGACGGTCGGAGATGGTCAGAGATGGTAGGAAAAGCAGCATCAACACTGGTTAAACGAATTAATTACTATTTTTTCCAGTCTCCTGGTGATTACTTTTTCCCAGTATCATTTCGAGATAAGAAGTTCGAATAGAATCTTTTTCTCCGGCGCCGAACTGTTTTAATAATTCAAATAACTTTGCCCTTGAAGTTTCGAGATCCTTTTCATTATCAGCCACGATTTCTACTTCTAGAAATTCTCCGAGGCTTTCAATCGAATCAAGGCAGATAATTATATCTCCTGCGCTGAAAATTTCTCTGTGTTTGCGGACCAGTCCGGCTTCTGAGAAACCAAGAGCATGCAATATTTGTATTGTTGCGGCTTCGTCTACAGGAGTTTCGAATTCCTCCCGGCTTTTGGAGACGCCATCGAGTTTGGGGCCTTTGTAGGTCAGCACAGCCTGACCATCCAGGGAGCGGATTCTGAGCGCTTCATCGGTTTTCGCAAAATCCCGGTGAGGAGCTGCAAAATAAATATCGGATTGTCTCTCAACTCCGAGTTTTACTGCCCCCATTTTCTTGAGGATAGGACGGACTTTTGAATGGCCTGCTCTGACCTTGACCTCTACTTCAATCATAATTTCCTGGCATCTCCAGTTAAGTCCGGTTAAAATTGGCTAAACATCTACGGTTAAATTGGCTAAACACTTACTATTAAATGCTTACTTTGTTAAAAATTCACTAAATTAATCTGAAAAATAAAGTCCGGAAAACCCGGATCTTTTATGCATTTTCAGGAACAAATTTGGTGCCGTAATAGATCATACCGCGCTCACCATCTTCCCCGAGTTTACGGAATACAGATCTTACTCGCATCCCAATATGAATTTTTTCAGGGCTGCCAACTACCTGCGAGGTCAGGCGGGGACCTTCGTCAAGCTGGATTATTGCAAGAGTGTAAGGAGCCTGGCCTTCAAAACCTTCCGCAGCTGTATGGATCAATGTATAGGATATTATTTCGCCGGTGCCTTTAAACTTATAGGGTTCAATCTGGCCTACACGCCTACAGTTTACGCAAACATTGCGTGGGGGATAGAAATTTTCCCCACATTCATTACAGCGAGTACCTTCAAGGTTATACCTGCTGCCGAGATTTCTCCAGAATCTTGGAACGGATGACATCGGATATCACCTCTCCCTCGAGAAAATATGCACTACTGCCGTAGCTCCAGACCCTCCTACATTATGGGTCATTCCATACTCTGCGCCTTCTACCTGGCGCTTGCCTGCTTCTCCACGCAGCTGGGTTACGATTTCTACAGCCTGTTTTATGCCTGTTGCTCCTACGGGATGCCCGCAGGCTTTGAGGCCGCCGGAGGTATTGACTGGGATCCTGCCTCCTATTGCAGTTTCTCCATTTGCTGTAACAATTCCTCCTTTCCCTTTCTCTGCAAACCCGAGGTCTTCAATAGCGCAAATCTCAGCAATGGTGAAACAGTCATGCACTTCTACAAGGTCGATATCTTCAGGCCTCAGTTTTGCCATGGAATATGCCCGCTCTGCAGCTACTACGGTTGCATCGAGGGTTGTTATATCCCGTCTATCGTGAAGCGCAATCGTATCACTTGCCTGGGCAGTTGCCCTGATATAAATTGGAGTATCCGTATATTTGTGGGCAACATCTGCAGGAGCAAGCACAAGGGCCGAAGCTCCATCAGTTATAGGAGAACAGTCAAAAATATGTAGAGGATCAGCTACCATAATGGAATTTAGCACCTGGTCAACCGTAATCAAATTTTTATACTGAGCAATCGGGTTCAGGTGTCCGTTTTTATGGTTCTTTACGGCAACCTCGGCAAGCTGCTCGCTGGTGGTCCCATACCTGTGCATATGTAGCCTTGCAATCATTGCATAAAGTCCTGGAAATGTCGCCCCTGCCATTCCTTCCCATTCCCGATCTGCCGCTGCTGCAAGGGCTGAAGATGCTTCTTCAGACCCGACATCAGTCATTTTTTCTGCTCCGGCTGCAACCACAATATCGCTATAACCGGAAGCTACAGCCATAATAGCCTGGCGCAGGGCAAGCCCACCTGATGCACAGGCAGCTTCGACTCGGGTAGCTGGAACATGTAGGTTTTTGGAAAGTCCTGAGTAATCTGCAATAAGAGCCCCTATATGTTCTTGCTCAATAAAGCGGCCTCCACTCATGTTTCCTATATATAGAGTATCAATTTCCTTCCCACTAACATCTGCGTCCTGGATTGCTCCTATTCCAGCTTCTACCACTATGTCTCTCAGAGAACGCTCCCAGAGTTCTCCGAACTTAGTATTTTTAACTCCGATAATTGCTACATCTCTCATTCTGCTCACTCCGTTTTCAGGCCAGGCGAATCTTGCCTTTATGCCTGGCATACCTGGCGTAGTCAATATATATTGGGTCCTTAATCAGTTCGGAAACCTTCGGAGCTCGGTTTCGGATTTCCTCGATCCTATCTGTAACTGTTATGCTAAAAGCGTCAGATCCAGCGCCTGACCCAAAAGCAGTCGCAAAAATTCTATCCCCTGGTTTTGCCTGGTCCAGAGTCGCAGCAATTCCCATAAGACAGGAACCTGAATATGTATTCCCAATTTTTGGAACTACAAGTCCTGGAGTTATCTGTGCCTTAGTAAAACCCAGGGTTTTTGCAACTTTGCTCGGAAACTTCCCGTTTGGCTGGTGGAATACTGCATAATCGTAGTCTTCAGGCTTCGTTCCAAGTTTTTCCAGAAGACCTTTTGCGCCGTTAGTTACGTGCTTGAAGTAACCTGGTTCTCCTGTAAAACGGCCTCCGTGCTCTGGGTAGGGCATTCCTTCCCTTCTCCAGAAGTCAGGGGTGTCAGTTGTAAAGGAATAAGTGTCTTCAATTATTGCAGCAAGCTCAGATTCTTTTTTCCCAATGATGCAGGCAACTCCACCTGCAGCTGCAGTATATTCAAGGGCATCACTTGGGGCTCCCTGGGAAACATCTGCTCCTATTGCCATACCCAGGTCGATCATTCCTGAGCCTACCAACCCCATACAGGCCTGAACTGCGGCTGTCCCTGCCTTACATGCGAATTCGAAGTCTGCTGCAGTCATGTTCGGGGTCGCTCCTATAGCCTGGGCAATAATCGTGCTTGTTGGCTTAACGGCATAAGGATGGCTCTCCGAACCAGTATATACTGCTCCTATTCTGTCAGGATCGACCCCGCTTCTTGCCATCGCGTACCTGGCCGCTTCTACAGCAATAGTTGCAGCGTCTTCATCGATATCAGGCACTGATTTTTCATATACCATAAGGCCGTTTTTAAGAGCCTCTGCATTATCACCCCAGAGCCGGGCGATTTCTTCAATTTTTATACGATATCTGGGAACATAAGCACCGTAAGATACGATTCCAATAGTCATTATTTTCACCTGTTTTTGAGTGTTTTCAGGGCATCAATTCTCAGGGGTTCCACTCCCTGGTAAAATATTGACTGTATTTTCTAAGTAATTGGACGACCTGGTCAAGGTCCATTGTAGTCGCGACCAGGGGGATGCGGTCGACTTCCGCCATCTTGACTGCAACAGGTTCGACTTCTTCTTTGCGAAGCCCGTGAAGTACTACAGCGCCTGGTTTAAAGTTGGTAACCCGGATGGCTACCATTGGAGATTTCCCGGTACTGACCTTTGTAAAGATCATTGCCCTGTCCGTACTCCAGCCATAAAGCTTCTGAAACTCATGGGAAGAGAGTTCCAGGATTGCTCTCTGACTGTCAATCACAGAGAAACCATAAAGAGGCTTTTCTACCCCTCTGTAGACGATATCTCCCTCGATAACGTTGGTCAGTTTCGCAAGTTGTATCGGGATCGTATACTCGTATGTTGAGTAGATTGATTTCGTGTTGCCTTCGGCATTAAGTATTGACTCATAAGCATGGATTTTTTTGCTTCCCCTATCCATATCAATCTCAACAAGAGATTCAACAATTTTTTTTACAATCAGTGTTCCTGGAGACTTTCGCCTTCCACTTTCATAGTCACTGATAACGGAGGGGGAAACTTTTAGGTAGTTTGCAATATCGGTCTGGGATATCTCAAAATTCGATCTCCATTTTTTGAGTGACTCTCCCGGTTTTTCCGAAAGCGTGATATCTCCAGCCATTTTTTCTGCCAGACGGTTGCGCAGATTATCTGAGGATTCATTAGATGTCATGACTCACGTACTCTAAGAGGAAACATTACCATATATATCTAACGAATATGAGTTCGGCAATTGTCGCAGAACAAAGGGGTATAACTACGGGGGAACCTCTGAAAAAATATATAACACTTGTAGAAGAATTAATATCTGATGCCAGTTGAATCACCTATTCCGGAGATAAACGTCTCAGAACTTATTCTATATGTCAATTGCCCAAGAAGAATGTACTTTGTCAATCGGGGTTTTGAATTGTTTCCAGAAATGAATGGGCAAAGGCTAGAAAGACTAATCCTAAAAGAACTTTCCCTGACTTATCCTGAAATCTTAAGAAAGTGTTCGTTAAACGCCGATAACCTCCGTAAAGAACTTGAAGCTTCCCTGGTACGGACATGTATTGATCTACCGCTCCTGTTTCCACGTGAACTTGCAGGTGCTGAGAGGGAGACTCTTGAGGAAGGGGAAGTGCGGGCAAGAGCTAAAATTCCCGAAATTGCAGCTAATCTTCTAGGAGCACTTGAAGAATATGGGAAAGAGCCCATGCTTGCGGCACTCACACCCGTTAAATCCGAGCCATTTCTCTCTTCAGAAAGACTCAATCTTAAAGGGGTCCCCTCCAAATTAGTTTGCTTTGAAGGTGCGCAGGTTCCGTCAATCTTAAAGTCAGGAAACTGCCCTGAAAAGGGAGTTTGGGGTTCTGACCGGATACATGCCGCAGCTTTTGTCCTGCTTCTTGAAGCCGAGAGTGGGAAAGAAGTTCCCTTTGCCTTTGTTGAATATGTGAGTTACGGCCTGCTCAGACGGGTAGTTGTTCGAAGCTCGGATAGGCGGGAAATTCTCAAAATCTGCAGGGAAGTGGAGAAAATTAAAGCTGGATTCATGCCTGAAAGAAAAGAAGAGAGATTCTGTAAAGAATGCAATTTCTCAGAACACTGTATTCCAGATTCATCCCTTATGTCGAAGTTTTTCTGAATTAGAAGTGGATGGAAAAAGATTACTACACAATAAAAAAAGGTGAAAGGCAAAAGCCAGAATAAAGTAAATTACTAGGGTAATAGAAAGTAACTCTCAAATGTACTAATGAAGAGACAAAAAGCAAAACCTACTGCTCTATAATGAATTGTGATGTTTTTGAATGAGATTGAAAATTGGGTCGTGCACTATTAGTTAGTTGATTTGTTTCTAAAACACTTTTAGTGGCGCATCATACCTTTTTTGCAATCCA
>DADO01000113.1:7737-11059 GCA_002509325.1 Methanosarcina sp. UBA402
AAACATAAGGCATTTCTAGCACTGGAAAATTAATCATGAAAACATCAACTGCTTAATGATGGACGACCGAAAAATGTATTTTGCTTAAAAACAGCATTTCTAATTTTCAAGGTTTAAAAAAGCGCTTGCGTTGAGTATGAGTATATAAATTTTCTAGCCAAATCATCAAACTATTCGCTTATTACGTAATAATTTTCAAAAAAATAATCATAATTATTGCATCATTTCAGATTGTTTATTAACTTGGCCCTAAAATATATAAAGACATAATAAAGAGAAGTTTATGGAGTTTGAATGTACTTTCCAGGTCACTTGAACTCCATAAAATATACCTAAGAGGCGCGATTAAGTTAGCTTTGCGTATATTTAAGCTTGCCTGATTCTGCCTCTTAGAGAAAAATAACTAGGAGTTAGACGAATGATTAAGAATAAATTTGGAATAAGAATATTTCTTTTGACAATACTGATTAGTGGCATTAGTACCAGCCGTAACTGCTGAAAAGTTAGTCGAAAAAACGGGCGAGAACATTTTAGGAACATACGAAGATTCAGTTGAAATAAAATCGATAATCGAGCAGATTTCTCCAACGGATCCTTCAATCTTGGAAAAAATGAGTGAAAATAAGAACATTTTAAGAACATATGGCAAAATTCCTGAGATTACTACAGGTACTGAAGTTCATCAATGGTTTAACAAATTGGATACAATTAGAGTTAACCTGAATGAGAACAATGAAATGAAGCCATACTTTTATCCTGCAGGCCCACTTGTAGCATACGGTACAAACGCAGACGGTTATTTTTGGGTTATTTTTGATGAGAGGTATGGCCCTAAAAATGAAGATTTTGATGTTATCTTTGATCTCATAAACAAACAAGCAGTAAAATTAAATATTAAAAATGTACCAATTGTATTCTCTACAGGCACTCCTATAATTCCTGTTTCTGCTTTCATTAACCAAGTCTCAACGAGTTCTACAAATCCATACCTAACTTATTATCACCCTATCACTGGGGGAATAGGAGTTTCTGTAGTTCAAGGGAGTACGGCCGCCTTAGGGACTATAGGATTTACTGCCAATAGAAATAGTGATAATACTAAAGGATATGTAATTGCTGGGCATACAGCTTGGTTCCAGACTGGCTTGAGCTCATACCAACCATTGTACGCCTCTGGGAATCTGGGTGGAACAATTTCAAAAATAGGCTCAAATACTGATGCAGCTTTTATACCCTATAGCAATGTTGCGGCTACGATGCATATTGGTGGAGGAAGTTTTGTAAATGTAAATGGCTGTTATTCGGGCGGAATTTCAGGCATGACTCTAACAAAATCTGGAGCTGCAAGTGGATCTGTGACAGGACAATATCTTGGAGTTTTAACAGGTCAGACCATTGGTGGACATTATATGGATAAAATAGAGTTAATGACTACAACATGCACAACTGGAGATAGTGGCGGTCCTGTGTATTATACATCTAGTGGCCGTTATAAAATTGTTGGAATAATAAGTGCATCAACTACAGTAAATGGTAACACACCTGCCACTGTTTATATTCCATGTGGAGAGGTAATGTCTAAACTTGGTGTAACTCCCCTTACCGCATAAGTTTTAAGAAGTAAACATTTACTTCTTTTCCATTTTTTCAGAGAAAAGTGGTGATACTATGGATAGAAAACCAGTACTGCTTTTTATTTTTGTTTCAATTATAATTTTATTTTCAGGAACTGTACTTGCCAATACTTATTATTTACCTTCTTCCAGTTTGCATGAAGTTAATGAAACAAATGGTTGGTCGGAAAGAACCGTGCCATATTCTGACTGGCTTGAAAGCCCAAATAAAACAATTTCCCTACTCTCAAAATTGAATGAAGAATCCCTTACAAACTGTACAAATCCTGAAAGTCCGATATATGATCCCAATGTATTGAAAGCGTGTGGAAAAGTTCCTGTAATTAAAAATACTACGCAGTTGGCTGAGTTCAACTCAACCCTACAAACTGTGAGAGACAGTTCTATCCGTGAGGTTAAACCATACCTTTATCCTAACGGACCGATAGTTGACTATGGGGCTGGCTCCATGCACGGGTATTTTCTAATCAAACTTTACGATTATGAAGGTAACAAAACTGTCTATTCGGAAACAGAGTTAAAGGAAATCTACAGAATAGTAGAAAAGTACGCATTTGAAGCTGGAACTGATGAAGTTCCGGTAATATTCTGCCTTTGGGATAAAACAGCAATTTTTTATTTTCCTGAAAATAACTCTTCATTTGACGGGAACATGTTCGGTAAGGATGTCGTTCAACTGACAAATATCGAATTCCCGGTGTTTTACTATAATATAACTAGTCCGTCCTCCTTACAGATCATAAAAAATGATTCTCTGGATGAAATAAAACCGTATCTTCGCCCAAGGGGACCTATAGTTGAATACGGTTCCGACACGATGGAAGGGATTTTCCCAATAAATCTTTATTATGAAGAAAATAAAACAGTTTATTCTCAAACCGAGCTGGATGAAATCTATAATATTGTAAGGAAACATGCAAATAAAGCTGGTCTTGATGGTGTTTCAGTTATGTTTTACAACCAGGGAGGTGTTGTACGCTTTGAAAGCTACAGTAATAAAAAATATTTTTCTCCCAACAACTCGACATCTGGAGACAAAAATATTGTAGAATTCAATAATTCAAACACCAATGACTCAAAATTCCTTAATGAGAATATTTCGAACTTAAATAGCTCAAGTGGAAAGAAATCGAGCAAAAATAGCTCTACTCCAGGTTTTGGATTATTGGGCGGTTTGATCTGTCTTTTTGGGGGATGGAAACTCAAGAAAAAGTAAGTGCCAAAATGGGTTTTGATCTCGTTACTTTTTGATCTCGTTACTTATTAGACTGAGCTAGCATTAAAGACAAACCCGCCTAGGGAAAAAGAGGAAAAAAGATTATACCAGCAATACTGATTGGCACTTTTTCGATTTTTAATTCTATGAACTCTATAAATATTGATTTTTAGCGCAAAACCTCCACATTGAGCCCTTTTTTCGAACCTACTAAAGTATTATATAAACCAGCCGCGATACGCCCTATGAAGTATCCAGATACTCCATAAAATATAGGTAGACAGAGTACAGCCCATTTTCCGAAAATCAAGGAAAAAATTCCGAATTTTTTGGGCATCGAAATTCCCATCAAAGCAGCGATTGTTGTAAATACTCCGAAAACGAAACCCATCGTTCCGTAAAGGATAGTAAGGATTTTCCCGAATCCGGTTGAATCTATTTCTTTTATGACTACCATGACATTCCCCCAATA
>DADO01000113.1:11336-14654 GCA_002509325.1 Methanosarcina sp. UBA402
TCAAAACCTTTTAAATGGATTTTTGTTCAAACATTTTTTTCAAAAAGCTTGAGCAAAGCCTTTTAAAGGAAAACCTCTCTCAATCTGCGTGACATGTCCAGACCAGTATATCTTGGAAAAATGCTTCTGCACTGGTGCGAGGCCTGTAATGTGCCTGTGCTAGGAAAGCGGTGCGGATGCGGTAAAAGTACAAAAAAAGTTGTGGTCACCCCTCCAGGGGATATCCGTCCGGCTTTTGATTATGATATAAAGCGGATAAATTCGGTTTCTGAAAAACAGTTCAATGCTCCTCTGATACCTGACGGGCACCTTGTAGTGTTAAATAAGGCTCCATATGAAGACCGCATGGACGAGATTATAGTTGACGGGGAAGTCCTTGCATCCCTCAGGTTCGAAATCGAAAGCTGTGAATGGGTTCTGCTTCCCAGGCTCGAAGGGGCAAGAAGGCTTTTTGAGGGCAGAGATAAAAAAACCCTGAAGAAATGGGTTGTTATCGAGCAGGGAGTTGTACCTTTCATCCTAAAAAAGGGAGCAAGTGTTCTCGCGCCTGGGGTTCTTGATGCCGATCCCGAAATCAAAAGAGAAGACGAGGTAGTTGTGCTGAATCCCGCAGGAGAAGTAATCTGCTGTGGGCGCGCTCGAATGACAGGAAAGGAAATGTGTGAGGAAAAGCGTGGGCATGCCGTAAAACCGCGCTGGAGCGGAGAACCAGAGCCTCAGAAAACAAATCCTTCAGGGCAGAGCTGGGAAGATGCCGTAAAAGCCAACGAAAAAATTCTGGACGGCATGATAGAAAAATCCCATGCCTTCATTAAAAATGTAGCAGGGAGCATGGATATGAAAGTCAGCGTATCCTATTCCGGGGGAAAGGACAGCCTTGCTGTGCTCCAGCTAGTTGATGAGAGCCTTGAGGATTACGAGATCATGTTTGCAGACACAGGGCTTGAGTTTCCGGAAACCCTTGAAAATGTCAAACAGGTTGTTGAATATTACGGAAAAAAGCTCAGGACAACAAGTGCAGGAGATTCTTTCTGGGATTCAATAAGCGTTTTTGGCCCTCCTACCATGGATACCCGCTGGTGCTGTAAAATCTGCAAACTCGGGCCCATTACTCAGTTAATTGATGAGAACTATAAAGGCGGGTGCCTGAGTTTCATAGGGCAGCGCAAATATGAATCCCACGCCCGTTCAATCAGCAAAAGAGTCTGGAAAAATCCCTGGGTTGGAAACCAGATAGGAGCTTCCCCTATACAGGATTGGACAGCCCTTCATATCTGGCTTTACCTTTTCAGGACAAAAGCTCCTTACAACCCGGCTTATGAGAAAGGGTATGACCGGATGGGTTGCTGGCTCTGCCCGTCTTCCTCTCTTGCCGATTTCTTCCAGCTTGAAGAGAGCCATCCCGAACTTGCAAAAAAGCTCAATTCCCATCTCCTTGCCTATGCCGAAAAAACTGGTCTCTCTCCTGAGTGGGTAAAATACGGCTTATGGCGCTATAGGCGATATCCCAGGGTACTCCAGGAACTTGCTGAGAAAAATGGGATTTCCCTTTTCCCTTCCCAGGAGGCTCCAAAAAAACTCAATTTTGAAGTGGCAACGGGATACAGACCCTGTAAGGCAGGAGGAATCTCTGCTGACGGAAGTTTCGGGCAGGCAATTGATATAGAAACCCTGGAAGAAAGCGGAATGCTTTCCCCAATAGGAAAAGTTTCTTTTATAGATGGCGCAGCATCGGTCGCTTTCGGAGAATCCAGGGCACAGGTTTTTGCCTCGGGAAACGTCAACGGTAGAAGCGATAATGAAAAAACGCTAAAAAAGCTTATGAAAATTGTTGAGTTCTCGGTAAGAAGAGCTTTACTCTGCCAGGGGTGCGGAGTTTGCGTGGGCCACTGTGAGCACAATGCGATTGAAATGAAAGAAAAGAAGGTAAGAATTAAAGAAAACTGCATTCACTGCGGAGCATGTATTGAAGTCTGTCCACTTGTTAAATTCATTTAATTATCTGGTTAAAATTCATCTAAAGGTCTGGTTAATAAAGAACTCCTGAATCTCTGAAGGTAATAAATATAGAGCCAGAAAACATAGAGCCAGAAATAAACGGATTCAGTAATCAAAAAGGCTTTTCTGGCCCCCTCTTTTCTGGAGTTGCCCTACCCTGACCCCTACCCGCCTGAACTCAATCTGGCTTTCCGAAAGAAAATCGCCCAGGATTTCGCGAGCAACTTCGAGAAGAACTTGCTTTGAATAGGCTGGACGGTTTAATGTACGGCTTTTTGTATACATCCTGAACTTCGAATTTATGATCGTAACCGTTACAGTCCTGAAGGAAAGCCCCCTTGAATCGAGTTTTGAGATTACATCCTCTGCTAGCCTGTCAAGTAACTGAGAAATAGGGTTAATGTCAAGGGTATCCTTGGGCAGGGTTGCGATCCTCCCTATCTGTTCGGTGCCTTCCCTTTCTTTCACGGGAGAGTCATCGATTCCTGCCGCAGCCTGTTTAAGCCAGATTCCCCGGGTTTTTCCGAAGGCGGAAATCAGGTTGATGACATCATGTTCAGCAAGGTCTTTTACTGTGACTATGCCCATTTCCTGCAGTTTTCTTGCAGTTACGTTCCCAATTCCCCAGAGTTTGGACACTTTAAGGGGAGAGAGAAAACTCTCGAGTTTATCCGGACTTACAATTGTAATCCCGTCGGGTTTCTGTACAGAGGAAGCCATTTTGGCAATGAGCTTATTTGGGCCTATTCCAACAGAACAGGTCAACTTCTCCTTCTCCTTTATTTCATTCTTAATCTGGATTCCGGTCTCAAAAGCCAGGCTAAAATCTCCACCTGTCTTCTCAGTAATCTCCAGGAATGCTTCATCTATGCTGATTTGCTCAAAGGCATCCCCGATCTCCCTGGCATCTGCATAGCTCCTGAGATTTTCCATAACCCGGTCCGAGACCGAAGTGTAGAAATCCTTTCTGACAGGCAGAAAAATAGCTTCTGGATTCAGCTTTTTTGCCTTCGAACAGGACATGCCTGCCCTGATTCCTGATTCCCGTGCAACATAATTGCAGGTACTGACAGCCCCACTGAGTCCGCTTCTTCCGGAAAGCATGCAGACCACGACGGCTTTTCCCTGAAGCTCAGGTGTTTCCCGCTCTTCAATAGCTGCAAAAAAATAGTCCATGTCCACATGGAGAACAACACGCTGCATTGGAAAAAATATGCCGGGAAGATTTGTATAATTATCTCTTAGAGCGTGTCTTAAAATTAAATTTGGTTTGTAACTATTCAGCCCATATAAAACAACATCAATAGCCATCTTTATTAA
>DADO01000013.1 GCA_002509325.1 Methanosarcina sp. UBA402
GATGGACCATCAAGATATACATAGTAAATAATAAAAACCCATCTGCGAAGGCTGTGGCCGTCAAGGAAGGAAAACTCATGGAAATGGGCTCAGTAAGAAGGGGTATTGAAAAATGTGTCGGTAAGCGGACCCGCATAGTTGGTGGATAGCTGTATATTATATTGAAAAAGAAGGACGCGAAGAACTTTAAATTCGTTTGTTAAATCAGACTTTCTTTCTAAACTTCCTAACGAATTAGGTTTTACATACTTCAACATTAGAAAATCGGATGACTTCTTTTTGTTATCCCAATCAATAGTGTTCTGTTCATTGAAAAATTACCAGAAGAAGAAAACGCAAATAATCCGGAAGATGAAGAAGACCTACTTTATACACATAAGCCCAAAAATCGGGGCAGTAGTATGCAATGGAACTCTGCTTTTTGTAGAAGGCCTGGTCATTGAGATTATTCCGAAAAGTCTTGAAACTAACTATTTTCTTAAAATATAACTGTTTGTAAATTTAAATTCTTATAAAATTACAGCACAAAATAACTTGATTAGGAAATTTACCTTAATCTAAATTTTTATTTATATATTACACTTACCAAACAGGAGGAGATTTAAATGTCATTTTTGAACGAAATAATGCCTGAAACCGCAGAAGCTTTCGGACAGATGAGAAATTCTATTTTCAAAGATGGTTTTCTGAATCTCAAAACTAAAGAATTGATTGCTATCACCTCTTCAGTACTTATGCGCTGTCAGTTCTGCGTTGACACGCATTCACAAAGAGCGATTACTGCAGGAGCCACAAAGGAGGAAATCGCAGAAGCTATTTCAGTTGCAATGTTTGTTGCTGCTGGTTCACAGATAGGATGGACAAATATATACGGGGAAAATATATATAATAAAATCTTTGAAAAGAATAAGGAAGAAAAGGACTGCTGCTGTTGTTGCAAGGACTAAAAACTCCATTTATTGTAATTTATAAATCATTATCTCTTTAATTTAAATAAAGTTCATTCAGATTTTTTTTCTTGTAGATGTGCAATAATGTTAAAAATATCTACAAATTCAGGGTTCAACCTGTAAAAATGCCATTTTGATCTGTTGTAGGCTTCGACGACCCCACAGTCTTTCAAAATTGTCAGGTGGTAGGAAACCAGGTTCTGCATCTCGTTTAATTTAAATATCAATTCGCAAACGCAGTGATCTCTCTGAGAGAGAAAGTAAGCAATTTTTAGCCTTATCGGATGCCCAAGAGCGCTGAATACCTCACTTGCTTTCTTTATATCATCATCCGGAAAATCTATTTCCTGGAGCATCCTTTCTTCCCATTCCTTTTTTTTCTCTGGATCCACAGGACAACAATAGCTCATAAATAAAAGAAGTTAAGCCTTCTAAATAAGGTTTTTCATATCAATTTTGTTTGATATTTAACGTAATATTATTAATAGTCAAACTGCTTCTAGACTTCTGAAGCCTTAAATAATATAATTTCAAGAGATATAGAATATATAGCGTAGTTTTTCGTGTATAAGGATCTTTACACTGCTAACATCCTTCTCCTTATATCTTTCTCGAATATTTAATACTCATATATAATTTGAGCAAACCATTTATATTACCTGTTACATTTGAATATATCAAGATATATTGATATATTACAAGCCTTTCCTCTTCTTAGCTAGAAGATAAAATGCAAAGGTTTCTGGAGGACTACATGAAGCGATTACATAGAATACAAGGTAAAGAGCGAGTTTCTTTTTCACCATTTTCTTTAGTAAAAACGCTCTCACTTTTCATATTTCTTTGTTTCTTACTCTTCAGTTCAGGTTGCACAGATCTTGATGACTCCAATAATGAAGCAGGGCTTATTGAAATTTCAAAGAACGTTAGCGATTCAGGCAGTGAAATGGAATTGATTGAAGTTTCGAACCTGAGCCAGGTTGATGAAGCCCTCAAAAAAGGTCCTATTGTACTGAAAATTGGTTCAAAGGGCTGTATTCCCTGTGGAAAACAGGAAGAGATATTTTCGGAGCTACTTCCAATGTATCAGGATTCTGCTTCATTCATGCTTATCGACATTAAACAGCATCCCGAGTTTGCAAAAGAGTTTGGAGTAAGATCCATTCCAGATACCTGTATTATTGCAGATATTGAAGGCGAGAAATACATATATATGCGGCAGGACGGCAGCAAAAGCCAAGAAAGAACAAGCGCAAGGTTCCTGGGCGTTACCGACAAAGAAACCCTTTCAGAAACTCTTAAAAAAGCTATTGAATCCAGAGGGCAGAGGGTTAAAATATGATTTCCAATTTTTTCCCAATTGCAGCTTTTTTTGCAGGGATAGTAAGCGTGCTCTCTCCATGCATCCTGCCCATAATTCCGGCAGTTTTTGCATACTCAACTGGAAAAGGAAAGCTTAGACCACTTGCGATCGTATTAGGTTTGTCCCTTTCCTTCACTTCCATGGGAGTTATTACTTCAATTTTCGGGGCAACTCTTACAGCTTATCTAGGCTACCTCAACGTTTTTGCAGAAGCGCTACTGGTCACAATGGGCATTTCGCTACTCTTTGATTTAAACATATTCAATATTTTTGGAAATTTTTCAGCACTCGCAAATCCTAAGCAAGAGGGTCTTTTCGGAGGGTTTCTACTTGGCCTCTCACTGGGGATTATCTGGCTCCCATGTGTCGGCCCAGTACTTGGTTCAATCCTTACAATGGTTGCTGTTTCAGGAGAGGCTGTTTATGGAGCACTAATGCTTTTCATCTATTCCCTTGGTTTTTCTGTTCCAATGCTTCTTGTTGCTTATTCTGCAAGCTTTTCCTCATCAAAGCTTCTGAAAGCTTCAAGATACGGTTTTCCGTTAAAAAAAATTACAGGCATTGTAATTCTAGGAGTCGGCCTCTATATGATTTATCAAAATCATTTTTAACAATGAAATTGAAAAAATAAGCATTTGTAAAGACGATTTAGCATTATTGGAAAAGCTCAGAGCGAGCGGTAGCTCTTGCGATTGATTAATAAATATTTTCATGATAAATCAACTTATTAAAAATAGAGGGTGTTGTTTTGGAAAAATCAGTTGTATCGAAATTATCGTTCTTAAATCGTTATTTAACTCTATGGATCTTTCTAGCTATGTTTATAGGCGTAGCACTGGGCTTTGTTTATCCGGGCTTTGCTGAGTTTTTAAAAAGCCTGTCTATTGGCACCACATCCATTCCCATCGCCATTGGTTTAATAGTTATGATGTATCCTCCCCTGGCACGGGTTAAATATGAAGAGCTGGGCATGGTATTCCGGAATCATAAAGTATTGGGCTTATCCCTGTTGCAAAACTGGATCATTGGCCCAATTCTGATGTTTATTCTGGCGATTATGTTTCTTAGGGAATATCCGGAATACATGGTAGGTGTCATTCTAATTGGTCTAGCCAGGTGCATCGCCATGGTGATTGTCTGGAACACCCTGGCAGAAGGGGATAATGAGTATGCTGCTGCTCTAGTTGCCTTCAATTCCATCTTTCAGTTAGTCTTCTACTCCATTTTCGCTTATTTCTTCATAACCGTGCTGCCTGAGTGGCTGGGGCTTAGTGGTATGGAAATAGATGTCTCTATGGGAGAAGTTGCCCAGAGTGTAGCAATCTACCTTGGAATTCCTTTTGCGGCTGGTTTTTTAACCCGTTATTTCCTGCGGCCCTCAAAAGGAGCTGAATGGTACGATAACAAATTCGTTCCGAAATCAGGTCCAATTTCACTTTATGCCCTACTGTTTACAATTATTATAATGTTCTCTTTGAAAGGTGAATATATTGTTGCCCTGCCTTTAGATGTTGTAAGGATTGCAATTCCTCTTCTAATTTACTTCGTAGTTATGTTCGGTGTTTCTTTTATTATATCTAAAAAAATAGGCATTAACTATGAACAGACAACATCCCTTGCTTTTACCGCGGCCAGTAATAACTTCGAACTAGCAATTGCCGTAGCAGTGGCGGTTTTCGGCATCAACTCAGGGCAGGCATTTGCAGCGGTGGTAGGCCCCCTAATTGAAGTACCCGTAATGATCGGACTTGTCAATGTTGCACTCTACTGGAGAAGAAAATACTTTATTAAAAATTAAAAAGCCGCTTGAGAAATAACAATTGCGGCCTTAGCAGAAACCAGGTTGAAATAAAAGGAACTGAGAATAGACACTTGTGTCTTGATACGATACCAATTTTACCTACACAACAATCAGGCTTCTTCTATAGCTCTTATAATTTTATCTACATATTCGAGTTTCAAATCTGAGGGTCTTGTTTTTTCAATCCCGAGCTCCGTTACCATCAAATATGCGTCTGCTTTCATTCCGGCTTCCTCGAGCTTTTTTGTGGCACAGCAGTCCGTACAGCCATCAAGGGCTAAAATTCTGAAGTCGTCAGATATTGCATCCTCAACTGCATCAACCCCTTTGTAGGCAGCTGCGGCTCTGTACAGGTCAGGTCTCCGGAAGGCAAGAGCTGACGCTGCCTGCATCGTAAGTTTTCCTGTGTTAGAAAGACCAGAACAGGCAAAAATGAGCGTATTTTTCCTTTTTCCATATGTCTTTTCCGTCCCGTCCGACCTGCCAGATAGAGAGTCTGCGGATTCCGTTCCTGATGGCTTCATAGCTGTTACAACCCTAATGATAGATATAATCTTTAATGAGAGGTAGAAATTTTTTACGAGAAATGCAACCTTTAATGAGAAATTATTTCAAAAAAGGTTGAAATGGAAAGTGCATGAGAACTGATATAATTTCCGGTATTGTCGCCAGCTACCAGTTCAGTTTACCTCCCCTTCCCCAAAAAACGCTAAAAGTCCCAAGCACGCTAAAAATAATAGAGGAATAAAATCACTCAAGTTTAATCAGTTAAATTAAATCAGTTAAGTCTCAATCAGTCAAGCTCAATTAGTCAAATTCAAGCTGTGTTATCTCAACGTTAAGGTTTGCAATCTCAAGAATAGCAACTGTTGACTTTCCGGAAAGCACCCCTGAGGATTCTCCCGGATTTATTACAGGGACTCCTTCAATAATTTTTACATTTGGCTCATGAGTATGTCCCCGGATTACCACATCAAATTCCCCGGATTTAGCAAGCGCTTTGACCAGGGCCTCATTTGTCCCATGCAGAAGAGCAATATGCAGCCCGTCAATAGTCAGGTCTCCAAAATCCCCGCAGGAAGTAGCCCCGATTTCTTCAAGCCACTTTGTAAGTGTTAATTTATCCCCGTCATTATTTCCAAATACAAAGTAAAGTTTGGGCTTTAATTCCTTAAAGGCTCTCGCTGTAAAAGGAGAGATAAGATCTCCTGCGTGCAGCACGGCTTTTACCCCTCTCTCATTAAAGAATTCTACAGCTTTCCGGAGAGCGTTCATGTTATCATGTGAATCCGAAATTATTCCAATCAAGTAATCCCACCTTTTCGACTAGATTTCCCTATTTAGTATATAGTCGGGTTTACTAAAAAGAATTCGCTAAAACAGAATTTTAGAGCCTTCTTTAAGAATTAAAATTTCACAAGTAGGGATTCAGAATAGGGATTTAGAGCAGCAATTTTATACTTGAACCTTAAACAGGAGCTGTTTTTCCACTGTCGCATTGGAAGTGAACCTTGGGACAGCGCAAAAGCCAGAAGTCAAACCTTGAGACTCCATCATGAAGACAGCTACTTTTAAATACGAGTTGCAGGTATTATTGGAATATTCCCAGAGGAATATCCGAGGAGTCCTGCGAGATTGAACCTGGATAATCCTGATGGATAAGTCAGAGAATCCTGAAAGAATAAATTTAGGAAAAATTCCCTATTAAGTTTAAATCATAAGCTCAATTCCCCATTAAGTTTAAATAATAAGCTTAATTCACTATTAAGATTAAATGATAAGCTCAATTCACTATTAAGATTAAATGATGAGCTCAATTCATTATTAAGATTAAATAATAAGCTCAATTCACTATTATGATTAAATAATAAGTTCAATTCCCCATTGAATCCACATAATTGATTTTATCAATAAGTTAAAAAGTAAGCTTAACCAGTGAGTAAAAATGAAAGCCGTAACCCTCCTTAGCAGCGGGCTTGATTCAGTTGCAGCGCTAGCAATCGCAGCGAAAGATCTTAACATTGAGATGGCTATTACCTTTGATTATGGGCAGAGAGCCAGAGAGAGGGAAATTGAATACTCACGGGAAATATGCAAATATTTCGGGATTGAACACAGAGTTATAAAACTGGACTGGCTTTCGGAAATAACATCCACTTCTCTCGTTAACAAAGACATTGAAGTCCCTTCCGTATCTTTTGAAGACCTTGACGAAACAGCCCAGGCAGGAATTACAGATGCTTCAGCAAAGGCTGTCTGGGTGCCTAACAGAAACGGAGTAATGCTCAATATTGCAGGAAGCTTTGCCGAAAGCAGGGGATGTGATTGCATTATAGTGGGCTTCAACGGAGAAGAGGCAGGCACTTTCCCTGACAATTCCCTGGCCTACGTGCAGGCAATGGATAGGGCATTTTCCTATTCCACCCAGAACGGGGTAAAAATAATGGCTTCCCTAATTGAACTTGGGAAAACCGAAATCGTTATAAGAGCTCTCGAAGCAAAAGCTCCTCTTGAGTACAGCTGGAGCTGCTATCACGGAGGAGAAATCCCCTGCGGAGAGTGTGAGAGCTGCGTGCGCAGAGCACGTGCGTTTAAAAATGTAGGTGTAAAAGATCCTCTTCTGGAAAGACTTGGGATCTGAACAAGAAGAACCAGGTCATGTCTATAAAGTACATTAAGAAAGAATTACAAAAATAGTAGAGAAATTTGAAGAGAGAATTCCATGAAATGCATTGTTTTACCTGAGAAATTTGATTATGATGGGAGCCAGATTTCCTCTCTCTGGGCTTACAACAGTTTTGGAATTCAGGAAGACTCGGTTGTAGTATTTAGAGGGGCCTGCGACGTACAAATTGAGCATATGATCGACCTCGAAGACCGACGAGCAAACGAATCGATCTGGTCTGAAGATATGGTAAGCTTCATTATCGAACATTTTGATTCTACTGACCTGAAACTTATCTATGCTCGGCAGCGTCTTTTTACAGCCCTCGTAAAAGAATACCTTGCAGATCTAGGTGTGCAGACAACGCGGGAAGGAGATGACCTTTTTCTGAAAGGAAAGAAACTGACAGTCTCGATCGCCAGCACCTCTGCAGTTTCTCAGAAAATCCATTTTGGCATTAACGTTTCTCATGATGTATACGGAAATCTAAAAGAAGCCGGGATAGGTGAAGACAAACAGGTTGCAAACTTTATGAAGGGGGTAGGAAGAGCCTATGTCCGCGAACTTGAAGATATAGAAAAAGATCTGAGAAAGTCCAGGCCTTTGGGAGTTGTATAATGTCAACTATAATGTCAACTTCGGATTTTACAGTTGCTCCTATAAGGGAGGTCTTCTGTTCTGTGCAGGGAGAGGGCCCTTATGTTGGAACAAGGCAGGTTTTCGTGCGCTTTTCTGGCTGCAACCTCAATTGCAGTTACTGTGATACAGATTTTGCAAACCCTGGAACCTGTGATTATGAGCAGGTGGAAGGGAGCGGCAGCTTTGAGAAAATCAAAAACCCTATAAGTGTCAGCAAGCTGGAAGCTATGCTGCAGCCTTTCGAAAAACTCCACTCGGTCTCCCTGACAGGAGGAGAACCTCTTCTGTATGCGGATTTCATAGAAAAGCTAAATCTACCCGCACCGCTGTACCTTGAATCAAATATGACCCTGCCTGAACAGGCTAGAAAACTGATTGAAAAGGTTACTTACGTGTCAGGAGATTTCAAACTTCCTGAATCACTCCGTGGTATCGGGCCAGAAGCCCGGGAAGCTCATATGGAAAATACGGTAGAATGCTTCAGGCTTCTGAGAAAAACCAATTCAAGGGACTGTTTTTGCAAGATCATAGTGAACGGGAATACGGAACTAGAATCCGTAAATCCGGCCGTAGAGGCTATAGCTCCTTACATATCCTGTGTAATCCTCCAGCCTGAAACCCCAATTGGACGTGACCTGATGAATCCGCGACCTATGCAGGCATCCGTACAGAGAATTATGGAACTGCAGAAAAACCTGCTTGAAATTATAGACACACGAGTTATCCCCCAGACCCACAGGATGTGGGGCTGCTTATAATTGGAATTATGGAAAATAAAGAAAGCATTGAAATGAGAAGAAATGCTTGAAAAAATGTTTAATTGAAAAGGGGCGTACCAGATGACAAAAATGAGATTGGGAGTTATTGACTATATTGACAGTGCCCATTACCTCCCAGGGCACGGAAAATGCGGAAGAGTACACGGTCATACGTATAAAATTGAAGTCATAATAGAAGGAGAAGTCAGGGAAAATGGAATGGTCATCGACTTTTACGACCTGAAGAAGGGAATCAAGGAAACTCTTGAAGAATACGACCATGTCCTGTTAAATGAAATTATCGAATTTCCCAGTTCCGAATATCTCTGCCAGCATATTCACTCCCGCCTCCTGAATAGGTTTGGCTTTCCACTTAAGGTCAGGGTCTGGGAAGGGGAAGGAAAATGGTGTGAAATGGATAACTTTTTTGAATGACGAAATCTGACAACGTTTATCCTGACAACGTTTATCCTGACAATATTTATTATTTCAACGTTTGTGATAATTTAACATTCTTATCCCGAAAACCCGAAAATTCATTGAGAGATAAAAATCACTGAGAAGCCTGTTAGGTTATACTACGCTGACTTTTTATATAATTAAAGAGATTTTAAGATATGTATTTAAAATTGAAACTACAGGAACTCCGGGTGTCATCTTAAAATTCTCCGGGTTCCAGAGAGATTCATAATATATATCAAGGGGTGCATCGTAAATTGGGTTAGGAGTCCTAAAATCCCCTGCACTCAGGTTCTGCTGTACTTTTAAACTCTCCGAACGGAGGAGAACAAATTTGCCAGAAGACAATCCTATAAACGAGATAGACAGCCCTAAATTTGAAGAAGGGCTCCTGAGAAAGATTGCCGAACACCCCTGCTATGACAGGAAAGCCCAGCATAAGTACGGGAGAATTCACCTAGCTGTAGCTCCGTCATGTAATATCCAGTGTAACTTCTGCGTTCGGGAATTTGATTGTGTAAACGAGAGCCGTCCAGGGGTCACGAGCAAGGTTCTTACTCCGCAGGAAGCCCTTGAAAAGACAAGGCAGATTATTACAGATTACCCCTTCATCAAGGTTGTCGGGATTGCAGGTCCAGGCGACCCGCTGGCTAACGATGAGACGTTTGAAACCTTTGAACTGATAAAAAAAGAGTTTCCAGAACTCACGCTCTGTATGAGTACAAATGGGCTCCTGCTTCCTGAAAAACTGGAGGATATTCTGCGCGTGGGAGTCTCCACATTAACAGTAACAATAAATGCAATTGACCCCGAAATTCAGGCAAAAATCGTGGACCATATAATGTATCATGGGAAGATATACAGGGGAGTTGAAGGCGCAGAGATCCAGATTAAAAACCAGCTTGAGGGCGTTAAAGCGGCTGTCGAAGCAGATTTGGTTGTCAAGGTCAACACCGTGCTTATCCCGGGCATTAATGATAAACATATAATTGAAATTGCCAGAAAACTCTACGAACTCAGAGTTTATATAATGAATATCATGCCCCTTATCAACCAGGGAGCCTTTGCAAACCTTGAGCCACCTACCGCAGAAGAAAGAAAAACTATCCAGCAGGCGTGTGAACCTTATGTTTTGCAGATGCGTCACTGCAGGCAGTGCAGAGCTGATGCTTACGGACTCCTTGGTCAGGATATGTCACAAATGAGTGAAGAACGCAGAAAGCTCATAAAAATTCAGACAAAAGAAGATATCGAAAAGGCAAGAACAAGCCTCAAGGAAAATGGGAAACAGAACGCCTGAAATGAGTGAAAATTACAAGATAAAGATAGCTCCCAGTGAAATCAGTATTTTTTAACTCTGGAATAGAAAAAACATCTAAACTAGTATTCCGAAGCGGAAACCTGAAAAAGGCGGAGTAAGTGTACTCCGCTTTTCAGACATATTTAAAACCATATTTAAAAGTGTTACTCGATTGTGATTGCATTATTCGGGCAGACATCTTCGCATGCACCGCAATCAAGGCATTCATCTTCATCGACAACTGCAACATCATCGTCGTTGAGAGAAATTGCAGCTGCTGGGCATTCGTCTACACAGCTTCCACAGCCAGTACAGGAATCGACAATAATTTTTGCTACCATTTTTTTCACTCCTTACTTTATCAGTAAGAGATTTTTATATATTTGAAAATATATTATGTTGCCTAAATAGAATAAAAGAACTTAATAAAAAGCTGTCGCTTCTTTTCTGCGAAACAAAGAAAAAAAAGATAAAGGATACTGCTTATACATTCGTATTCGTATCCATATACTGATATTCTTATTTATACTACTGACTACCTGTATCAATTTAAAAAACAAAAGGAAGCCTGACATTGAACCTAAAAGAGCTTGCAGAAAGGATAAGAAACTTCGAAGGGGTTACCCGAAAAAAACAGATCGAAAACATTGTTTCAGTTTTCGAAGCCGTTCGCCCGGAGTATCAGAACGCAATCATTGATTTTGGAGATGACGCAGCAGTTATTGATATAGGAGGAGACGATGTTATCCTCTTTGCAGCAGACGGGATATGGGGTAGGCTGCTTGATGCCAGCCCCTGGTGGGCAGGTTATGGGGCTGTAGTTGTCAATATAAACGATATTGCAGCAATGGGTGGAAAGCCTCTTGCTATGGTTGATATAGCTTCCTCAAACTCCGATACAGCCTGCAAAGAACTCATGGAAGGCCTGGCTGAAGGGATCAGGAAATTTGGGGTTCCGGTTGTAGGCGGACATGTCCATCCTGACACGGACTACAATTCCATTTCAGTTGCCATTATTGGAATAGTGAAGAAAGATTGTGTGATCAGGAGCGATACCGCCAGGCCCGGAGACCTTATAATTGCAGCTTATGATATGGACGGGAAAATAGGGCCAAACTCTCCCTACAGCTGGGACACTACCTCTTTTAAAGCCCCTGAAATAATCAGGGAAACCTACCTCGTGACCCAGGAGATCGCAAAGCGAAAACTTGCCACTGCAGGCAAGGACATAAGCAACCCAGGACTTATAGGAACCCTTGGAATGCTTTGCGAGACAAGTGGAGTTGGCGCAGCCGTGGACCTTGAGAAAGTTCCAAAACCCGAGGACGTAGATCTTGAGCAATGGCTAAAAGTGCACCCCGGAACAGGCTACGTGTTTACTGCAAATGTGGAAAAGGCAGAAGAGTGTATAAAGGTCTTTGAAGAGGCTGGACTTACAGCTACAGTTATTGGAAAAATCGAGCCTGGCTCAAAACTCGATATGTTTGATAAAACAGGTAGAGTAACAGTATTTGACTTCTCAAGGGAAAGCATCACAGGTATCAGTTCCGAATAATCAGAACCTTCCTGCCCATGGCTTTCCTTTTAAACCTTTATACTTTTCTGAAAATTAAATGTTTAGCTTTTTCAATCCTGGATTTAACAGGATTAAGGAAACCTGAGCCAGGGAAACTTGAACCAAGAAAACCTGAGCGAAACTTGAGCTAGGGAAACTTGAGCCGCGCAGATATCGGTATAACAGAATTACGGATTTTCTATCCAGTCCTTCATTTCTTCATAGAGGAATTTCTCAGCTGCCTGAACCTTTTCCAGAGGTCCGCGCAGAGCCAGAAGTTCCCTTTCTTCGCTGTTTGCTACGCCTACAAACATCTTTCTGGTTACAGGTTCAAGTCCGAATTCTTCAACAATGTCGTAAATAATAGATACAACCGTACCTGGAGGGATTATAAGGTCGTACTGTTCTTCAATTTCTAGATCACCGCATTCTCCTGCTTTTGCTTTTTCAAGTTGCTTTGAGGCAATTAATTCTTCCAGATTCAGTGTCTTATGCATCCTGGGGTCACCTTCTTATTCTTTTACCTATGGCTTCTATAAAAAGAAGCAGATTTAGTCAAACAGACAAATATTACTTTTGCGCACTATTAAAGCAATGGATAATAAATCAAATTAAATGTTCGATACGTCAGGCAATTAATCAGATCTCTTTTCTGTATCACTTATGATAGGCATAATCATATTTATGGTTGATTCTCGCGATCATTATCTAGTATAAACCGAATATCTTATTTGGGCTCTGTAGAAATCCTATTAAATATCCTCTTAAATATCCTCTTAAATATCCTCTTAAAAATCCTCTTAAAAAAGAATTTCCATTTATTTGAACTGAATTACCTGATATATTTTTACTTATTCATTTATCCAAACTCAGGTTAAATTAACAACCAATGTTAAATACGAGCAGAACTGAATTATCAGAGTCGTACTCTGAAAAGTTTCCCTTTCCCCTGGTAAAAGTTTCCCTTTCCCCTGGTTAATATAGAGGGTAAGGGAATGTGAGGGAAAAGGTTCTAAGCAAACCGATTCTAAGCAAACTTTATCTGAGATGAAAATCTCTTATAAGGGGATAGCAATGCAACAGTATAAATTAAAGCGCGGTTTTAAGCCTGATATTGACAGGATTTACTCAGTAATGGAGGAGTGTTTCTCTGGAGAGATTTCCAGAAATGGAGACATCCTTGAGATCTCCTATGGAGCTATGTCAAATATAAAAGTCTGGATCGAGAATAAGATGCTCGCTGTAGACACAATTTCAGACAAAACTGTAACTGATGACGAAATTGTCCTGCAGACCAATAAGGCCTTCAGGGATTTCCTGTACAAGGCTACCGGGTACACGGCAAAAGAGCGCGTAAAAAATGCCAAGAAGACAGTTGCAGAAGAATAAATCTCCTGACAGCTCAATCCAGTTCTAAAATTTTTACTACCTGACGCCCCTACCTCGAGGTATCTTTTTGAGCACCAATTTTCTGGAAAAACTGAAGAGTTTTGAGATTCCTACCTGCCTGCGGGTCTGCTGTGGGACCGACGGTTCGGTGACCTTCCTCCTGGAGATAATGACCCGAAAGCAGGTAAGCGTAATAACGGAGTCCCAGCACACCGTTAAAGCCGACAAAGAGATGGCTGTCCTTCTTGGAGTTAAAGAAGGCAGTGAAATAAACGACAGGGTTGTTCGGCTCTCTGCAGGGGATACGGTCTTTGTCCATGCAAGGTCCCTCTCCCCTCTGGAACACATGCCTGAAACCATGCGGGAACAGCTCATGCGGGCGGACATCCCCATAGGTCGGATCCTGCGCAGCCACAATCTTGAGACCAGGCGCGATATGGGCGAACTCGAGATCCGGGAAGGGGAATCTACCTTCGACGGAATACCTGTCCTTTCGCGCTCCTACAAGATAGTCCACAACAACCACATCCTCATGTGGATCAATGAGCACTTCCCGATCGATGAGCGCTGGAATTTATAAAGTAAAATAAGCATAATACCGAAATGAGCAATAAAACTGAAAGATACAGGTTTTTTAAAGCCAGTGTCCCAATTTATTTAGAGTTGATTTACAAAATTCCCGGCAGTCTATTGAGATTTTTCCCCTATGGCGGCACCAGTCGAAAGCTTTATATCTCTGCTGTGATATTTTGGAGATGCTCTTAGAGCATCAGTGCCTTGGTGGCTTAGAGGTATAGCGCGTCCTTGGTAAGGACGAGGTCGCGGGTTCAAATCCCGCCCGAGGCTT
>DADO01000238.1:0-11993 GCA_002509325.1 Methanosarcina sp. UBA402
CAATCATATACAAATTGACCATCAAAAATCGGGTTTCCTTTTTAAAATAGAAGTAATATCTGTCTTGTCTGGCTTTTTCTGTGTAACGAGGCTGCCAGCCTTTATCATTCAGATGAAGAGTTATAAGGGATTGGTCATTACTATACGATAAACATGATAATTTTTCTTATTTTCACTTAATGCTCTTCTGATGGCTTTCTACCGGCTCGGTAATATACTCAAAATTCCATATCGGAATCCCTTTTATTTCCCTTTTCTCAAGGTGTTCCAGCTCATGAGCCGCACTATACGCAGGTGTACCTTTTAGGAGTATGTGTTTTTTCTTCATTTCCTTTATTCTTATTGTCCTGAGAGCTGGGTTTACCTCTGCAATTATTACCTTTTTTGCCTTGAGGTTTATACAGTAGGGCCTTTCAACCAGTTCTCTTTCTTCTTTGGTTCCGCACTTTTCGAGCCTGTAGATTGCTCCTTCTTTCTCCATGACTTCAGGCTCGATAAACAGGTATATCCTTTCTATAGTATAGCCAGTCTTGCTTTCTTCATTGTAGTATGTGATTACGTCCTTTACCGCAATACTCTTTGTTTCCTCAGAAGCATAGCTCCAGGAACCGCCTGATTTTAACGAAAGCAGAAAAGGAAGAAACAATTCTTCCTGAATTTCAAACCTGGAAATTATATTTTTCTCCTGGGTTGAAAACTTAAAAATTGCTCGAATTTCCTCAGCATCCATATCCTTTCCCCTTTTCCGAGGATTTAAATTTCAAGTTTATTTATTCTTTTCCTTCATACATCATTAATCAAAAATATCAAAAATATTCAAGAGACGTGAAATCATATCAAAAACATTCACGAGATCTGGGGTATCAGAACAAAGGATAGAATTCGATTACTCTTGGATAATTAATGTAGAAAAATGAAAACAGTAAGGCAAAGTAAAAGGAATAAAGTTCGGGTTATAATCAGGTTAGTTAATAAAAGGGATTAGGAAAAGTTCATAAAAATGTAAAATAATGAATGCAGTAAGAGTTCAGACAATCAGGTATTTTCTGTTTTTGATTGAAGTCCTGCTATCAACACCAAGTATTCCAGCAATCTCGATGCCTTCACTTCCTATTTCTGCAAGCTGGACGTAGATTTCAGCCCTTGATATGTACTTTTCAGTCCGTGTGCCGTCAGCTTCTTCCATTTTGATGGTTATTTCCTCTTTATTATGTCCTTTTACCAGGCATTCCTGGACAATTACACCATACTGCTCCGCAATCACTTTCAGGCAATCGAAGATCTGGTTGGTAGAGACTGCATCCTCTTCGTCAAGGAGTACTTTTGAAAGGGTATAAGTGTGAACATTTTCCATGAAATAAGCCTGAATTTTTTCAGGAATTTTTGATAGACTTTCTATATCAATAAAAGCCTCAAGCGCTTTATCAGCGGTAATTTCCTTGTCGTCTTCGTATACAAAATACCTGTGCTCTCCACCTTCTATCCTGAATTTCCGGTTTGCTTTCTTATTTTCAAGGATTATGCGCACATTTTTCTGGGTGTCATATTCCAGGAAACTCACAAGGAATTCAGAGATATCCTGCAATTTTATTTTTTCTTCTTTTCGCAGGATGCCTGTTCGTGTCCATCCTGGCAAGCTTAGGTTTCCGACCAATTTTTCTACTGTCAGGTTTTCTTCTTTAAAGCCTAGATCATAATGATACTGCAAGCCAGAGACCCAACCTTCTATTTCTCCTGAAATCCCGTTTGCCCCGCTGGAAAGCTTGAATCTCTTTTCCGCCCCATAAACTCCTGAGATTAGAAAGCTGCTAAGAACTTCAAGTATCTTTCCTTCAAATATTTTATATTCATTAGGAGTTCTGTTATCTATTTTTGCCCATTCGGTTTCAAGGGCTTCTCTCTTTTTCCTGAGATCCTCACTGCAGGTTTGCAGGGCTACATTAGCGCAGGGTACAACATCTTCAATATCAATTTCGTTTACTAATCTTCTAACTAATATCTCAAGCCTCTCTTCAAAATAATTCATTCCTTCTATTCTATTCTTTAATTCCTGGAATGCTTCTTTGCGCCTGCACTTTATCTCTATTATGGAGTTTTCCAGAGGGATTACTCTGGAAGTTATATCTAAAAAAGTTTTCAGATCCTCAATGAAATCCAACTGTACAGGCAGTTCCGTAGAGTCCTGGTAAACATATTTCATAAAGGCACCCTGGATAGCTAAACAACACTTCAAATATTCTCTATGACTTATAGCTATATAACGTTTTATCCAGGGGATTCCCAATATTCAAGAAGAAGTCTCTGATCTTACACGAACATGTTAGACTACATGAACATGTTAGACTACATGAACATGTGTCATTATAGACTACATGAACATGTATCTCAGGCTAAATATTTTCTTTGAAATGGCCTGGAGAACCAGGCCATTCTAAATTATAGAAGAACTTCCCGGACAGGGCTCAAAATCTCATTTATATATTTTGCGGCTGAATTTTTCAGATCCAGGGGGTGAACACTTTCTGCTACAAAAGCATCTTCCATTTCTTCGTAACTGTTATATGATAAATTTCCACCAAATTTCTCAGGTCTCTCTATGACAACAGTCTCGTATCTGGGGAATATGTGGTAACGGAAAAGGGCCAGAACTGGGTTTTCTTCTGTGTCTCCTATCTTGCAGTAGGCTTTCTTAAACTTTCTATAAATTTCTTCTTCCGTATCATCCACTGATATGAAGTTGTCTTTTGAGGAAGCCATCTTGGTTCCGTCCAATCCGAGGAGAATTGGGGTATGAATACAAATAGGCGTTTCAAATCCGAGGCTCTTTAAATTCTCACGGGCAAGCATATGGATTTTTCTCTGGTCAATGCCTCCAACTGCGATATCGACTCCAAGCATAACAATGTCAATAGCCTGCATCAATGGATAGACCATCTGGGAAACGGTTGGGTCATCCATAGCGCGCCCGACTTCATCCATACTCCTGCGTGCCCTGTTAAGCGTTACTGCCCTTGAAAGTTTGAGAACATTTAGCATGTACTCTGCTCCAAGCTGATATTCAGACCCGTAAACGAAATTGGTTTTTTCTTCATCAAGTCCCAGGGCAATAAAGCAGCGCCTGTTATAATCCGCAATTTTTCGGACCTCTTCAAGCGTACCCTTTTTATTGAGATAAGCGTGCAAATCTGCAAGCAGGACAGTAATTTCAAATCCGGCTTTTTGCAAATCAATCAGCTTATTCACTGTAAGAACATGCCCCATATGGATTTTTCCGCTTGGTTCATATCCTACGTAGGCGCGAGGGGCTTCTTTTTTATTAAGGATTTCTTCAAGTTCGCCCTCAGTTACAATTTCCTGAACATTTCTTTTTACAAGTTCGAGTCTGTCCATTGCTTCTACATTCCTTTTGTTTTCATATCCTCAAAATCCGAATCCCTATTAATAAGTTTCTCTAAAAACACAATACCTTCTTCGGATTTAAAATTAGGAATTTCCCAATTCTGAATGACTTTTCTGCGCAGAGATTTCATTTCTTTACCAAGTACAGGATTAAAACCAGAGATTTCATATTCCTCTTTAGAAATAACGATGCCTCTTCTTTGCCAGGCAGGAAGCGTTGCAAGATTAATCCCCCTCTCAAAAAGCATTTCATGGATCTCCCATCCTTTTCTTCCTTTCAGATATCTGGAAGCCTCAATCTTATCCATACCTTCACCCCTCAAAGTATAATATCCCCAGGCTGCCACAAAATTGCGCCAGGCTTCAAGCTGCCTCCAGTGAAAATACGCAGGAATTTCTTCTTTTTGAAGGATTATTATTCTGGAATCAAAAGCTACAGGTTTTTCAAGCTGCAGGTTTATAGTAAGTGCACTCCCTAGAAAGCTTGCCACGATAGAGTCGATTTTTTCTACTCTACCCTCAAAGGGAAGTTCAGTAAAAAGAAAACTTATTTCATCCGAAAAAGTATAAGCAAAGAGAGGGCCTAAACCACTTTTCTTAATAAAAAGCTCAGCAGTATCCGCCATTGCCCTGGCGAAGGTTTGGTCATAGGGTTTCCTAAAGCCTAGGCCCGAAAGCGTATTTTTAAAATTCCTGCCGTCCGCGCGCACAACCACAGGAGGGATACAGCGCATCTCAGCATAGATTTCCCGCTTTTTCATGTACCTTTCAGGATTTGTTTCATCTTTTTTGATTCATTATTTTATTTAATCTTCTTTTTGCTTCTTATATCTCTGAACGACATCTCTTACTATAATGATGTCTGCTGCCGTTATAACCCATCGGTAAGGAATAATTACGCCTCTGCTAGTCAGATCAAAAAGTTCTCTATTAATATCCGAAATAGCAAGCCCAGTAATTTTCTGTTCCTCTATATCAATTACGAGGTCCTGCAACTTTCCTACATAAACACCTGTGTTTGTGTATATATTTAAACCAAAGAGTGATGTGAGTTCTGCGCGCATTATATCCCTGCTTTCTAAATTAATTTAAATCTTTCTCCTAACCTTATATGAAAAACATACTTATATATCTTACAGTTTTACCGACTTTATCGATTGCAATTTTTATTTCGCATTTCTAAGTAAAAATCGGCTTTTTAGTCATTATCCTATATTCCGCAGTATTTTTCGAAAATCAATCTTTTTCCTGGTATCGTTTTTGGAACAAATTCAAGTAATTTAGATTCTTAATGGCCTTTGTTGAAAATTGAATTATATCTTTTTGGTCTCTAAATATCCTATAGTTGCTTTTCCTTTTTGCATAAAAGTCCAATAAATCCACGCTCGATTAAAAATCGATAGCAAGAAAAATTATGAAATATGAAATTTTCCTGCGAAAAGTGAGATTATTTATATAATTATTCGTATTTAATCTAGTTAAAGGTAAAATAGTTTAATATTTCTAAATTCTTTGTCCAATACCTAGTTCGTTATCCGATACTTGAATGAAGAAGAGGCAGCTTTAGCTGCATTAAGCCGTTTTTTGAAAATTTTAGGGCTCGCAGGTAAATTCTGAATTACCCATGAGCAGTATTCTTTAGATTTTATACTTCTAGCTGTGAGATTATATTTCGGATAGTTTCTGAGGATTTCCTGAGGATCTCATATTGGCTTTCATCGAGTTCGAGTTCAAGAATTTCTTCGACACCGGATGTCCCAAGCTTTACGGGTACACCGAAGTAAATGCCCTCCTGTCCGTACTGTCCTTCCAGGTAAGCCGAGGCGGGCAGGACTCTCTTTGAGTCTTTAATCACAGCTTCTGCCATTGAAACGATAGCTGCCGAAGGGGCATAAAATGCACTGCCCTGTTTAAGGAGTTCCACAATCTCAGCTCCTCCATTCACGGTTCTCTCTACCAGTCGGGTAATTTTATCACCTGAAAGCAGATCCGTAAGTGGAATTCCTGATACCGTCGTATACTGGGGAAGAGGCACCATGAGGTCTCCGTGTCCACCTATAACCATTGCCTGCACGTCTTTTCTCGAGCATTTCAGTTCCTCTGCAATAAAGCTTGCAAAACGTCCCGAATCAAGAACCCCGCTCATCCCGAAGACTTTCTTCGTCTCAAAGCCTGTTGCTTTCATAGTTACATAGGTGATAATATCAAGCGGGTTTGTGACACTAATTACTATGGATTCTGGGGCATATTTTGCAATATTCCTGGAAACTTCTGTTATTATTTTTGAGTTTGTTTTGATCAAATCTTCCCGACTCATACCGGGTTTTCTTGCAATCCCAGCTGTAATAATTACAAGATCAGAGTCTGCGATATCTTCATAATCATTGGTCCCAACTATAGACGTGTCATAACCCTTTACCGCGCCTGCCTGCATAAGGTCAAGAGCCTTGCCTTGCGGTAGTCCTTCTACAATATCTGTCATGACAATTTCGCCAAGCTCAAGTTCAGCTAGCCGCTGGACTGTAGTCGCCCCTACATTTCCTGCACCAATTACGGAAATTTTAGCCATTAACTGCACACCTGCATTAAATAATTTATTTTAGGATTACTTTTAACTTCCAAGTTTAATAATTTGTCCTGCAACATGACTTTTTATCACAGGCAAGCTACTATCTTTATATTTATCTACGCTCGCATATCATTATAATATTTTTTACCATTCAATTCTTATACCTATTGTTTTACTTGAGGCTTTGCCATTTTCTACCAAATTCCTTTATTTTCAATAATATTTGATAAAACTATTTATTTTGCAAAAAAATTTGTTTAGGATAATTTAAAATTAATTTAATGCAATTTTATGCCATTTACTCTCATTATAGAGATTTTTAATCCGAAAATAAAGGAAAACCCCTATTTTTATTTTAAATACATAATTAATATTTATTTCTTTATATAATTTTACGAAAAAATCATATAAAATATAATTTTTCTAAACATATATGATATTAGTTAAGTATATTAGTTAAGTATCTTCGCTGAATTCTATGTTAAACTCTTTTTAACGGTGATATTTTAAAGGCATTAGATGTAATTTTTTAGCTAAAAAATAAATTATAGGCCGTTTATCTGTTTTTAAAGCATTTTCATTAATTTTGGCAAAACCTCACTTAAGAAGATTTTCAGATTTCATGAAATCTTTCAGATTTCATGCAATATTTTTATTATATATTACTTCCAAGTGGTTTAGAGGAAACATGCTGAATAATACATACATTCATATCCCAGGCGTAGGGAAAGGTCTTGAAAAGAAAATCTGGGCTCAAGGAATACAGACATGGGAAGAATTTCTCGAGATGGAAGACAGGATCGCTATACCTTCATCACGAAAAGCCAGAATTTGTGAAGAGGTAAGAATATCTTCTAAATACCTGGCAGCAAAAGATCACTGCTTTTTTTCACAATGCCTTCCTTCTGCGGAACATTGGAGAGCATATTCCTCATTTTCCGATTCTTCCGCATTTGTAGATATTGAAACAACGGGGCTTTCTAAATCCCGGGATGAAATAACTGTTGTGGGCATTTACGACGGAAAAGAATCAAAGACCTATGTAAAAGATATTAACCTTGATGACGTCGTAGAAGAACTTTCAAAATACAGGCTACTCATATCCTTCAATGGCGCCCGCTTTGATTTACCTTTCATAAAATCCGAATTTCCTGAAATTGAGTTCAATCAACTCCATATAGACCTTATGTATCCTTTAAGGCGGATAGGATACAGTGGTGGTCTAAAAAACATCGAAAAGTTGCTTGGGCTCTCTCGAAGTGACGGTACCGAAGGTTTGACAGGGCTTGATGCTGTAAGGCTCTGGAAACAATATGAAAGAGGAGACGAGGAAGCTCTGGACAAACTTATTAAGTATAACAGAGAGGATATAGTTAATTTGAAAACGATTATAGAGCTTACCTACCCTAAAATGATTGAAAAGGCTCTCAAGATCTGAGCGGTAAAATCCTTCAGATCCAGAATTTACAAAAGGCAAACCACAAAAGGCAAACCACAAAAGGCAAACATCGGCAGCAAATAATGTTTTCATCAATTAATTTATATACTTTTACCACAGTCTCTGATAGTCGACTCTGTTAATGTATTGGCAGATTTATAGCATATTCTTGTTTGCAATTCAATTAATAGCATATCTTGCTCGCAATTCAAACAATAGAATATTTTGCTTGCAATTCAAATAATCCGTGGCTCTGATAGGAAAGGGGAATTCAATGGAAGTAACACTGAAGTTCGGGGATAAAGTCACTGTGGCAGATGTGAGGAAACTCCATGATATGGAAGACGTAATGTTTGATAAGGAATGGTTTGAAGAAACAGAGGTAAGAGATCAAGACGTATACTACATGTTCCGGGATCTTGCGAAAAGTGACTCTGACCTTGAAGCAATTAAAGCTCATCACTTGAGATATGACATTACTATAATTCCTCCCGGAATGCTTGGACTGGAATATATTAAAACTGTAGGTCACTATCATCCGCGCGTTCCAGGAACAGATACTTCCTATCCTGAGATTTATCAGGTGCTTGAAGGTTCTGCTACCTATCTCCTGCAAAAGGTGAAAAGCGGAGAAGAGGATCTTGTTCTGGATGTTGTAGTAATCACAGCGAAAAAAGGAGATTTGGTGCTTGTTCCTCCTGGGTATGGGCATGTAACTATAAACGCTTCCGGTAAATCTCTTGAGATGGCAAATTGGGTTTGTCGCGATTTTAACTCGGTTTATGAACCTATTAAAAGATTTTCTGGAGCTTCTTACTTCCTTCTTAAAGAAGGCTTTGTCAAAAATCCCCTTTACAGGAATATCCCCTCTATCCGTCACCTTAAACCTCTAGCATGCAGCGAGCTGGGGCTAGGCTCCGGAGAAAATATGTATGAGCTTGTACATGAGGTTGAGAAACTCAGGTTTTTGACAGCTCCACAGGATTTTGCTGGGTTCTTAACAGGAGTACTCGAAGAAGCAAGTTCTTCCCCAGCTTAAATAAACCTTATTAAACAAGTCTTATTAAACAAACTTTACTTTTACTTTTTCCTATCCACCTCGTTCTCTCAGGACGCCCTTAATTTCGAATCAATCTTTGGATCAATCTTTGGATCAATCTTTGGATCAATCTTTAATCAATCTTTTTACCTTTCCTGTCCTCAGGTAGAACCCAATGTCAGGAGCAAGCGAGAGCCCTAAGAATAGGCAACAAGACAAAGAGTTAGCAGCAAGACAAAGAGTTAGCAGCAAGACAAAGAGTTAGCAGCAAGACAAAGAATAAGCAACAAGACAAAGAATAAGCAATAGAAGCAAAGAATAAGCAGTAAGATAAGAATAGACGATCAAAGGCCCGATACTTATTGTGGTAAATAATACGTAACATATAATAGGTATAAATTCCTTCAAGTACTGGAGGTTTGAAATGGAAAAAAGTGGATACCGTATTCAATTTACATCATCCAGAATAAAGGATTTGATGTACAGGACTACGTTTGATCCTAAGAAAATGGATGGAGATGTCATACTTAATCTCTCACTTATTGATAAAAAAGATCTGGATGACGTGCTTGGGATCTTCAAGATGGTAATTTCAAGTGGGCTTTCAGTTACTCCCTATGTTAAGATAATTTCTGAGGGAGAATCTATAGGAGATCTGACTATTGATAAAGGAAGAGTAGGTATAGGGACTGTATGCAGCATTACGATTGACGGCGTATTGCTTAAAGCAGGAATTCCTATAAACCCCAAACTTGGAGGAGTTGTTCAGATCCGAAATGGAATTCCGGTGCGTTTTACTGATGTGCTAACCTACGTAAGTACGACTGTAGACCCGCTTGAAATCCTGATGTCACAGGGTATTACTTCTGTTTCAGAGATGCTCAGGACAGGCTCAGGCAAGGTTCTTGCGAATCTCAGGGAAGCTCCTATGGTTGCAAGAGATGAAATCGAAAGCTGCCTTTCTGACCTTCTGGATGCAGGCTTCAGTGGAATCCTGGAAGTCGGAGAACCGAATACCCGGGTTCTGGATGTTCCCATCGAGAGAGATCATCTTGGAATAGTTGTCATAGGAGGGACAAATCCTATGGCTGTTGTACAGGAATATGGGATTGCTATTGATACCAGTGCAATGTCCAGGTTAATTTCATTTAAAGAAATGAGCAGGATTGAAGATTTGGTTTAAGGCTCAATGGGAAATTTTATTCTCAAAAGTAAATTTCATTCTCAAAATCTCATTGTTATATTGAGCCTTATCTATCGTTCAACCTTTATTTACTATTCAACCTTTATTTACCATCCCAATTTAGCTTTTCGGGACACTCTTCTGAAGGCTGGCTTCTTTACGTTGAATGCGCATTTCTTCGCATTTGTTCTCCTATAAACAAGTCCAGTTTTCTTGTAAATTCTTCCTTTGTACCTTCAGGAATAGTTGCTCCTGCTGCAATATCATGCCCACCACCTGCCCCTCCAACATCGGCTGAGACCATTGACATGGCTTCCGAAAGGTTAACTCCTCTGCGGATCAGGTCCTGGGTTCCCCTGGCTGAAACTTTGATCCCGCCTTCGGCTTTTGCAAAAGCAATAATGGGAAGGTTTCTGTTTTCAACTAATGTAGAGCTCATGCCTGCAATAATTCCCACGATAGTTTCTTTTATTTCCGAGCCTGCATCGAAGTACTGAATATTTTCAAGCTGGACAACCCCATTTTCTTTAACGTAGGTGAGTCCATTAACAAGGTTCTGTCTATGCTCGGCAAGCAATTTGCGGGCATCTTCATAGGCTTCTTCTCTATTCCCCATGCAGACCGCAAGTCCGATCTCGGCATGATCATAACGTGCAGTCGCGTTAAGAAGGGTAGAAAACTCTGAAGCATCTCTCATTTCAGTACCTTCTTTTTCTCCCAGGAGGATGTAAACCTCACCTATAAGGCGCTCGATCTTGTACGAAGGCATGCCTGATTTCAGGCAATACTGGAAAAGCCCTGAGACAACTTTTTGTTTTTCCGAGATTTCAAGGTCTATCCAGCGTCTAAAGTGTTTATCCTGGCTGATGCTAATGTTAAGGGAATGAAGAAACTGAATGCAGGCTTCTTCGTCTCCTGTAAGCCCGGGAAGGTAAGGATCTGAGGAATATTGCATTAGTTTATGAACTGGGCGGGTTTGCTTTCCAAACAGAGTCAGGTCCTTTTTGAACTCGAGATTGCCTCCTTTGACTCCTTCTTTCAGAATTTCCCTGTTGATTCCAACAAGCTGCCCCATTTTCAAATGCTGCATGTCTCCGATTGCCCCTACTATTGCCAGAGAAGAAAGATCCTGATTTTTCCCAAGGGCTGTAGCCAGCAGGTAAGCACTTCCCGAGCCACTTAATTCATAGGAACCGTTTGCTCCGAAAAGGTGGGGGTTCAGGTGAAATTGATGGTTTCCCTGAGGTTGGTGATGGTCTGAGATCACTGCATTGATCCCGCGAGATTTTATTTGTTCACACATCCCGCTGCCCAGATCCGTAAAAATGACAATGTTATGGTTTTGATCTGCGATGGTGTCAAGAGCTTTTTCATCAAGCTGCTTGACGAAACGTGTTGTATACTCGAAACCGCCCCTTTCAAGGGCTGTGCAGATAATTCCTGCAGAAGTCAGCCCGTCGGCATCAATATGGGATACAACGTGGACTGATCTGTACTTTTTAATCTCTTCGGCACACCTTGCTGCTTCTTTATGAAGGGTTTTTATTGTCTCAGACATTATTCTCTCCATGATTTTCTGCTTGCCTCAATTTAACCACTTTCTCTATCTTTATTTTCTTTCCCATTCCTCCGGGTCAACTCTATAATCTTTTCCTTCTCTTTTTATTTCTGGAAAACTTCGAATTTCCTGTAATGTAAGTTTGAGATTCTGAGCAAGATATTCTTTTTCTAGCTCATTCCAGGGAATCATGTACGCTTCCCTGTTATAGCCGGACCCCAGGCGAAGTTCCACCGCAAGAAATCCACGTCTTCCTGATTTATTCAGATAGTCCGAAATTCTTTCTATCTGATGGACTCCATTTTTGTCTACAGTAAAATGCTGAGAGAAATAAAGTGCATTTGCCCCTTTATCCACAGAGATGCTTTTGCATTCAATTCCAAGGTATAAATCCGGATTAAGAGAGTCCACAAGCACATCAAGAAACTGTGGAGTGAATCTATGCTGTTTAAGTCTATAGGAGATAGCTCTTATCCCTTTCTCTTCAATGTACGCGTTAAATGAATTTACAAGCATGCGTTCAAAATCGGTCATGAAATCCTGTTAAATGTTATCGCTATTTTACTTAAGCCTTTTACTCGAAATGTTGCTTTTATTGCCTTGAATAGACAGAAGCAGGTTTTTATCAGCCAAACGATGGTAGTTAAGATACTTCCAGATTCTGGTAAAAGAGTACGAAAAATTCTCTCAGGGAGGTTTGCTCGAAAATCAAAAAAGCTTGAATAATGTAATCAATTTAAACAATTTGATCAATTTAAACGATGTAATCATTTGAATAAGTATTCAATTTGAATAAGTAATCAATTT
>DADO01000238.1:12265-16463 GCA_002509325.1 Methanosarcina sp. UBA402
AATTTGAATAAGTAATCAATTTGAGGGATATACTTCATAAAAGTGCCGATCAGGATCTGACCGGCTTATATGATTTCTTTAATTTGATATAATGAAACTTACAAAATCTGGACTGAGCCTTGTTTCTCTTACAAGCTTTTCGATAGTGTCCTCATCGGAAAGCCCTTCTTCCTTTAATTCCTGTATGCGGTCAAAAACACGCTGAGATACTTCAGAGTATTCATTAATGTCTTTTCTGTGGCCCCATACATCGCCCTCAAGCAAAGCAATGTTCTGCATGGAGAGATACATCTGTGCAGAACTGGAAATTGTTTTCTTGTACGAACTTGGGATGTGGATCGCTTTTACATCTGGACACTTCAGGATGAGCTTAAAAATATCCTTATTGGATGGTCTAAATGCAAGGTGGACGATTTTCTCATCAAGCTTTAAAGTGTCTATCTCTTCTTTTGAACTTACAACTCTAATTCTCATTTTTATCACCGTTCTTTTCCAGATATTTTAGGTGCTTTAGAGCCCTTTAGGGATATTTTAGGGTTTCTTTAAAATTTTTCAGAATCTCATCAGAATTTTTAGGGCTATATAAAATTCTTCGGAGCCTTTCAAGGTTTATTTAAGTTTCAGGGGTTTAAGAGTCCTTTGAGGATTTTTAGGATGTAGAGAACTCCTCAGCCCTTTTATAAGTTTTTGAAATTTACTTTAATTTTTTAATTTTCTTTTATTGGGTTTTACTTATTTATTTTTGAATCTTTTGGATTCATTAACTCTAAAATTCAACAATCCTGTTTTAAAAATTCTTTTAAAATTTTAGAGTTTAAAGACCGTTTTTCAAAACCTGATGTTTTTACTTAAGGTTTTTTTGTTATGTTAAGAGCGTATAGTATTTAATTTTTTATAAATGTTTTTTATTTATTTTCCAATACTCAAATCTTGTTTTATAAAACGGAAGCCTGTAAAAAATTGGCTTCTATTCTCTTCATTTTTCTTTTTTAAGTATATCCATCTAATTAAAAAAGCTTTCTCTCTTTAGAGCTTACGTAAAGCTTATATTCTTCAGAAGTTTTGAGACGCAGTTTTGAAAACCAGTTTAGTAATTGGGAAGCAGTTTAAGTTTAGTAAAATAGTGATGGCACTTTACTGATTCTTTCTTATTATTATAATACTTTTTATATTTATGAAAAAAAAGGTATGGATATCATACCAGATTATTTATTAATTTTCTGCAGTGCAATTTTTGAGCATACTATAACCTGCCTGAAAGTCACATAAATAACCTCCTGAAAATCACAGGATTTAGTCTTTCAAAACTTTTGACATGTATACATTATCAAGGGTATACCCGAATTTCCGATAGTATTCTCTGGCTCCTATCCCGCTAATAATTGCAAGTTTCCTGTAGCCGTTTTCACGTGCCGTCTTCTCTGCATGTTCCAAGAGTTCTTTTCCATATCCTCTATGCTGCCACTCCTTTTGCTTTGCTCCTTTTCCTATGGGTACCATGGAGCCATAAACATGCAGTTCTCTTATCAGGGCAGCGTCCTGCAGTTCTGGGTGGTAAGGGGCAGCAGGGAAACGCAGGCGGGTAAATCCGATCAGGACATCTGCAGCAAGGTCTTCAAACGCGATAAAATGCTCTGTGCCTCCGCAGGCTTCGTAAGTCTCGACAGTCAGCTCAATATCATTCTCATTTATTTTTCTTCCTCGCAGGCCAGTATGTCCCACTTCCCTGCAACGGATACAGCGGCACTTTCCTCCTTTTTCTCTCAGCTTTTCTTCTGCGAGCTGTCTGAGATTGCTCTTTCGGACGCCTGCAAAGATCTGGTGAGCTGGAATGTCACGCTGGATGCGCTGGAGTCTTACCCATTTAGGCAGAATTTCTTTTATGTCCGCAACAAGCTCGGCAGCTTCTTCGTCAGAAAGAGCCTCGTAATCTCCTGCTTCCCAGAGCCTGTATAGAGGAGTTCCTTCAGTTACAAGGGTAGGATAAATCTTGAGATAGTCAGGCCTGAAACGAGGATCTTCAAAGAGCTTTTTGAAACCTCTGAGGTCCAGCTTTGAATCCGAGCCAGGCAGGTGAGGCATCATATGAAACCCAACCTTGAATGCGCTGTCTCTTAATATCTGATTAGCCCTGACGATTTCTGCAACGCCGTGTCCCCTCTGCATGCGGGTGAGCACAAAATCATAAACACTCTGAACCCCGAGTTCTACCTTAGTTCCTCCCAGCCTGAGGAATTCATCAATATGGTTTTCTGTTGCCCAGTCAGGACGTGTTTCGAATGTAATTCCTACATCGCGGATCTCGGCTTTTTCATTTGCTTTCTGTACCTCTTCAAGGGGGATATAAGGTAAAGCTTTCCCGATTTTCCAGGCGCTCTCCCTCCACTCCTTATCCGTGAAATCGTTCATTGCTTCAAGGCAGCGTTTGATAAACCATTCCTGATAATCGAGACTGCGTGCAGAAAACGTGCCCCCCATGACTATTAGTTCCACTTTCTCTATGTCGTGGCCGATTTCTTTAAGCTGAGAGAGCCTGGATGTAACCTGAGCGTAAGGGTCAAACTCATGCTGGATTGCTCGCATGGCCGCAGGTTCTCTTCCCATGTAACTTTGGGGTGACTTGAAAGTGGAATTAGGACCTCCAGGACAGGGTAGACATACCCCGTGTGGGCATGGAGCAGGGGAGGTCATTACAGCAATTACCGCAACACCGGAAATCGTTCTTACAGGTTTTCGTCTCAAAAATCCTTTAATTATAGCCTGTTCTTCAGGTGACCCCTGGATTATGATGTCTCCGTTCCTGGGAAGGCTGGCCAGATGATAATGTTTACTGACATCTTTTTTTGCCTTATTTAACTGGCTTTCGTTTTTGATTTCGCCTGTAAGTACCTTCTCAAGGATTTCTCTACAGGCCTTATTATAATCATCTTCTTTCATTCAAGTTCCGTCTTTCCGGTTTTTGAGCTTCCGGCGTTTTCTTCTTATTGTAATTACAAAAAATTAATCTTAAAGAATTTAAAAAAGATTTCATGGCTTTTAAGAAGACCATTTAGTCTAATCTGATTTGTAATACATAAATGTAATTTATATCTTGTAATATATTTATGTAATAATGCAGGTATGCGGCAGCTTAATGCACGCTACACATACCTGCATTATTTATACTCATGAATTTTCACAGGCCAGTGGTTTATCATATGTCAAACCCCAAACGCGGCGGCGTTTGATCGCGCTTTTTCCTCCACAGGCAAGTGGTTTAGCAGATATCAAACCCTACAATAAAAGTTCCGAGTCCTACTGCTGGTTTAAGGCCCATTACAGACCTGATATATTCATCCGAAGGGGCGGAGGGAGATGCGAGCACGGTATTGGTCACACCTTCTGCACATTCCACCTCCTGGCATTTCTGAGGTGGGAGAACTACAGTTATAGGTTCTTTCTTTGCCTCTTTTGGCTTGGGCACACTGCTTTTGTAGATTACAAGGTTTCCCATAACTAGCATATCATTACATTTTTCACATTCTTCAAGTTTCTCAGGATCATAAACATCCTCGCCAATCTTCTCCCCATATTGCATAAGCACTACATTGGGCCCTTCAGGCCAGACATAATCCATATTAGTTGTAAAAGCTATGATTGCCTGGCGTTTGAAGACCTCCTTAATCCCCTGATTGTCTCCTACACCAAGCCCCATAAGGACTGCTCCTTCGGCTTTTTTTTCAAGCTCAATAATTTTCTCTTTGTCTTCTTCACTCAAAATATAAGTGTCTTCAACGCCTTTGATGGCTTTAATCCTGCATACGACGTCCTGAATAACATTTTTACATTCCAAAGCAAATTCCCCTTCGTGTTTTTAGATCTATATTATATTATTAAGTTATATATATGATCTTATTTAATTTATTTTATATTCATTATATGTCAGGTTTCTTGCCTTTTTCTAAGCTTGCTAGCCTCTTATTATGCTCTTTTTATATTCCTTATTATATCGTCAATTTCTGATATAATGCCATTTTCTGATATAATGCCATTTTCTGATATAATGCCATTTTCTGATATGATGCTACTTTCTACTGCAAGTTATGTAAAGCAGTTTTTTGGAACATTATAAAAATAGTAAATCTACTCATTATAGATATTTATCACGATTTAAAACTCTTATCGTGTTTTATAATTGAGCCTATCCCAAAACCTATTT
>DADO01000231.1:0-3152 GCA_002509325.1 Methanosarcina sp. UBA402
CTCTATTTTTTAATTTCAATTCTCCCTTTTTATATATCATATCTTTTTTCCTGTAAGGTTTTAGGATACCCCTTGTAATATCTACTATTTAAATCTGAATTTTTTAAAATAGTTATGTAAGAAAATTAATATATATTTGATCCGCATCCGGATGTATCAGTTTACTTAAAGCATAATTGAATTATCCATTATATACTAAAAATCACAAACATTCAAAAGTTTAAATACCTTCTTCTCTAAATAGGGTGCAAGCAATAATGGAGGACTATACGATTAAAGAAGAGATCTGGATCGAGAAATATAGACCTGTCCGATTGGACCAGGTGGCAGGACAGGAAGAAACAATTGAACGCCTGAAGTCCTATGTTACTACGAAAAGCCTTCCCCATCTCCTCTTTTCTGGGCCGCCGGGGGTTGGGAAAACGGCTTCTGCAGTTTCGATTGCAAGAGAGACTTTTGGGGAGGACCTCTGGCGTGAAAACTTTACCGAACTCAATGCGTCTGACGAAAGAGGTATTGACGTTGTCCGGACAAAAATTAAAAACTTTGCAAAAACTGCTCCTATAGGAGGAGCTGGATTCAAGATTATCTTTCTGGATGAAGCTGATGCGCTGACCTCAGACGCTCAATCTGCACTCAGGCGGACAATGGAGCGCTTCAGTAATAACTGCCGGTTTATTCTTTCCTGTAACTATTCTTCCAAGATTATCGAGCCTATCCAGTCTCGCTGCGCAGTTTTCAGGTTCAGACGCCTTTCTGACGAGGCTGTCAGGAAACGCCTTAAATACATAGCTAAAGATCAAAATTTATCCATCACTGAAGATGGATATGAAGCTCTTGTTTATGTAGCTCAGGGAGATATGAGAAAAGCCGTGAATTCTCTCCAGGCTGCTGCTTTCTTAGATCCAGAAAAGCCTATATCCAGGGAAACCATTTACAGGACTACTGCAACCGCAAACCCTGATGATATCGTAAACCTCATCGAGACTGCCCTGAGTGGAAGTTTCAGGGCTGCGCGAAAGGAACTGAATAGGTTGCTCTACGAAGAGGGGCTTTCCGGAGAGGATATAATTGGGCAGATTTACAGGGCGATTTCCGGAATGGATGACCGGATGATTCTGGATCTCGGGCTTTCTGAAAAACGTCTTGTTGAACTCGTAGATATAATAGGTGAGATCGATTTCAGGCTCACTGAAGGGGCCACTGAAAAGATCCAGCTTGAAGCTTTACTAGCGCATTTTGCGCTCTCCAGCTCCGATTGAGGTTTGGTGAATCGAACTACAGCTTCTCTAATACCCCATGTCTCTCAGAAAAGTTAAGTAAGCTTGAATCCGGTCTTCTCTTTAAATAGGAATATATTAAACTGATAGAAGATAGGAACATACTGAATTAATATATCCTGATTCACATGTCTGTTGAAACCGCATTAGTAGAAATACTTGGATCTCTACCCCACTGGTTTGCAGTCCTGGTCCTGGGAGCTCTGCCTGTCTCCGAATTGAGAGGAGCAATTCCTATTGCAATGGGCATTTATGGAATGGGGCCTCTTGAGGCTTTTTTCTTCTCAGTGCTTGGAAATCTTCTTCCTGTAATTCCCCTTCTGCTCTTCCTTGAACCTGTCTCAGGCTATCTCAGACGCTACCAGATCTTTGATACGTTTTTTACCTGGCTTTTCTCAAGAACCCGCAGGAACAATACCGAGAATTTTGAAAAATACGGACTCCTTGCGTTGACCGTCTTCGTAGCCATCCCCCTGCCTGCTACAGGAGCGTGGTCAGGCTGTGCAGCAGCATTCGTATTTGGGGTCAAGTTCAGACAGGCGTTTCCAGCCATTTCTGCAGGGGTGATGATAGCAGGAATTGTAGTAACTGCCGTTACTGTGACAGGTATAGGTCTCGCTGATCTCATTCTGGGAGTGTAATCTCCCTTTCACTAAACCTCGCTCAGTTTGACACGCCGTCACGTCGTTTTTGATCAATACAACCGGAGCGCTGGTTGATCACACCATTTTCAGGTTTTGATCGAACTTTTCTCAGAAGTTTGCTTCGAAATCTTCATATATTAAAAAATATCAGATATATAATCGATAGATCAATATAAATTTATGATTATATTTGTGGCCAGTTTCTGCTTTTACAACTTCATGTGACTTAATCCCGTAGTCTGGCAGTTCTCTGGATATCTCAACGTGACTATTAATGGCAAAGGCAGATAAGAAAAATAAAAAATAGTTCAGTCTAAAAAATGCGTTGGATGCGGAATCTGTACTTCCGTTTGCCCTATAAATACAAGACTGATGAAAAGTAACGATTTTGATCCTGAAACCACTGAACTGGCAATTCGGGTCATACACGGGGTAACAATTCACAGTGACGAGGTCTGCGCCCGCTGTGGAACCCGCTCAAAGATTTGTCCAGTGGAGTCCCTCACAATAGTTGATCTCGAATCCGCAACCGCATAACTGGATTTTGAGTAAAATAGAAAAATGCTGAGAACCAGCATTCTATTTTTTATTTGCCCCTTAGAGCAGATATATATTGCTAAATAAATTTCAAAGGATATTTAGCCAAACTTATAGCATCTCTTTTGCTAGTTTTATATCTTCAGCTTTTACGGTTTTTCTGCCTGCGTGCTCTGCAAGTTTTATTGCTTCTCTTGAAATCTCAAGCCCATATTCTTCCAGAATTTCTGTAAGGGCCATTCCCGCACTTTCACTTACTCTATGAGCACCTGCGGTCCTTATTAAACGTTCAATTGGTGCGAAAGGTATTACTTTTGCCATATTATCCTCCAATCTACTTTTTTGTTAGTATAATATCCTTCTAACCCCTGGTTTTGTAATTAGATTCTATAAATAACTTTGCTTATGTTGGGGTTTTACTTTTTTTCAGTTTTTAGTACCCTTTTGCAGATTGATTTGATTAGATATAAGCTTATTTTTTATTTTCACTTCCTTTTCAGCTTTTAATGGCCTTTTGCTCCTCTATTTACTTTCCACAGCTACCTTACTTATTTTTATTCATCCTCAACATCTCGCCCGAGTTACACAAACTTTAAAAAAAGCTTCACCGCAAACTTTTTCAAAAAAAGTTTGATCAAAAACCTTTTGAGAAAAGGTTTGATCGAAAACGGTGTAACGTTTGGATTTGAAA
>DADO01000231.1:3497-18945 GCA_002509325.1 Methanosarcina sp. UBA402
CGCAACGGTTGCGGTGTAACGTTTAGATTTGAAAGCCTTATCCCCAAACCCTATCCGGCGTGGTCAACCGGCGCAACGGTTGCACGAAAACTCTGGGGCAAGTTATGTATTCTGGGGCAAGTTATGTATATATCTCTTTTTCGAAATCTTGATATGAGATTATCCGAATCTAAACAGATATGCTTTTACAGGAACTTCTTGGCATTGATGAAGAGATCTATTTTGTAGAGGAAAGTTATCTTGCCCAAAGGACGATTGAGCGTACGCTTGATTATCTAAACGGAATCCGGAAGTTTGCAGAGGAGCAGCGGATTCAATTCCTGAGGGTAAGGGAAGGAGAGCACACGCTTGGGATATTGCTCTTTAATCCAGCAGATGAGACAGTTCCTGTAGATTTCTGGTCGGTTTTTACGGGCGCTCTTGCGGAAGCTCATTCAAAAAAAGATTTCGAGGCTCTTGCAGATTCTCTTCTTGTTTTTAATCCCCCTGAAAAAGAGATTGAAATTTCTTCGGAAAACTGGCGAGATGCCGTTAATGAGTACTATTCCCTTATGCTTGTAAACCGGAACCTCTGTCCGGGTTGTGCTGTCAGGCCTGAGTCTTATAAAAATGTTTTTTCTGAAAATCGTGTGCAAAGAGTAGCAGAAATCTTCGACATCCTTCAAAAAAAAGGGTTTTACCATGAAGGCAGGCTTCTTGAAGTCTGCTGTGGAAATGGGATGTCCACGCTTGCTCTTTACAGGCTTGGGCTTGATCCACTTGCTGTGGAAATCAATAAATGTGTAGTCTGCCAGGGCCTTGAACAGGGGGTTTTGAACCCTAGAAGAACAGTTGTAATGGATGCAACCGCCCTTTCCAGATATTTTGAGCCAGGAAGCTTTGACACCGTTATGGGATTTATGCTGGGACTTGTCTATGAATTCAATAAAGAACTCTGGACTAATATTATCAGAGAAGCGGTCTTGGTCGCAAATGAGGGTGCTCTTATACTTTTTACAGTTAGCAGTAAGCCTGAAATTGAAATCCTTGCCAGAGCTCTGCTCAGGGCAGGAGTTAAAGGTGAGATTGTAGATAATACCGACTCTGAGGGGACTTACGATCAGTGGCTCTTTGTAGGAAGGAAACAGACAAAATAATCTATATTGTTTATCTGGCATAAACCCAATTATGTTATTATAAGTAATCATAAGGATCCTAAAGGTAAGGATCCTAAAGGACTATTTAAGGAAGTACAAAGCCTACGGACTTAAAGAAGTAACTATCAAAATGGCTGAAGTTACTCTGACACCTTTTATTGATTGGGTAGTGATAAAAGATCTACAAGCGTTTACACCCGATAATATATACGATTACTTGGACTTTATAGGCAACTACAAACGGACAACGAAAGCTGGTAAAGTCATAATAAGTATTCCCCAAATACAAAACAGCGGATCCTGATCATACTCAAGAAGTTTTTAAGTTATGTTAATCCCGACCTCAGAGCGGTCATTAAACTGCGAGAATTAAAGGACGGGAAAATTCCAGAGGACATACTAACCCAAGACGAAATCAAGAAACTTATCGAAGCGAATAGAAGCACTAGTGCATCGATTCCAAAATAAGTCCCTTGTTTAGCGAGAAATTTATTGATCAACAGACAAGCTAAGAAACAATGTTTTATGGACGTACTTTGGAATCGCAGCACTAGGGATGGAGCCATTCTCGCCACTTTTTACGAAAGCTGAGCACGAAGAGGAGAATTGTTGGAGGTGCGACTAAAGCACGTAACCTTCGATGAGAAAGGAGCTATACTGAATATTCAAAGAGGGAAAACAGGTAATCACCGCATAAGACTCGATTTGGCTTTTCCTTATTTAAGGCAGTGTGCGGAAAGTTGACACCGTGACGCCCTCGGTTCTATTTTATGATACTTTTTGCTGGTTCTATTTTATTAGGACTTACGCAGTTGAACAAAAAACCAGTAATATGAAGCACCAAACTCTCCAAAGTATGATCTTCTTGGCAAGCTCTAATGTGCTTGGTTTTACATCTCAAGTGCGTAACTCCTATTTATGATACTTTTTGCTAGATCTCAGATATCAATGTGAATTCAAAAGGAATTATATGTGTTTGAAAATCAAGGATTACAAAACAAAGTAAGTAAGTAAGTAAGTAAGTAAGTAAGTAAGTAAGTAAGTAAGTCATTGAGCCAACTCAAATACGTCTCTAAATAAGTCATGAGGAATCGATGGCAATTGAATATGAAGATATTGAAAAAATATCATCTTAATAATGCCCTTTTTACCTCTTTTGCCTTTCATTCTTTTTAGCTGTCGTCCCAGGTTAGCGAAAATAAAGTGTCCATGACGGCACGGCGGAAGGATTCGTTATCGCTAAACTGCTTGAAAAATTCGGTCTCAACGCTCATTCGTGCAATTGCTGCGCGTTGGGCAGCTTTGTCAAGCTCAATGCGAGCGTTTTGCTTGTCTGAGTTTTTTCGAGCATTCTGGTAAGCTGTATCTGCCAGCACGGCTGCCGGGAGTTCTTCAGTTATCAGGTGGATAATCCTATCGGAATCAGTCCAAATCCCGCCAAACTGGTCATTAAAACTTTTGATAATATTACTAAGCCGGTCTAATTCTGGTTCGGATTTGAACCCATGACCGCTTGTAGGTACAGGCTCGATTTCGGCATCTGAATCTGGAAGCTGGAGTTTTACTACAGCCTGTTTTTCAGCCCTGTAGCTATCCATATCTATGGCTTCGAGGATGCCCTTAGAGAGGTCTTCTTCGATAGGAGCTGGCAGTTTGGGTATCAAGAAGTTGAGGAATATTGAGAGCTTTTCCCATTCGGCGTCTGTATAGGGAAGAATGGACGCAAGGAAGCCATAGGTACGGTTGAAAGCTTTTGCTTTGCCTTTGAAATCGACCTGTCCGTCTGCATCAAGCTGGTTTTTGTAAACGGCTACGCAGGTGTCAAGGATGGGATCGAGTTTATCGCGGTCAGAGCCGCTGAGGTAAAACTCAACTAACTGCTCGATGTCCTCTGGCGCATAGACCTGGTAACTGTCAAGGTCGGACTTCAGGTCGTGAAGCTTGTTGGGGTCAGTCTCATCGCTCAGGATTGTCGTGCGGTAGTAATCTGAGAAAGCAGCCTGAATTGTATCAGTGTTATTCATAAAGTCAAGCACAAAAACATCGTGCTTCTGAGGGTGTGCCCGGTTAAGCCTTGAGAGTGTCTGCACAGCCTTGATGCCAGCAAGCACCTTGTCCACATACATTGTATGCAGAAGCGGCTCGTCATAGCCGGTCTGGAATTTGTCGGCACAGACAAGGAACCTGTAAGGCTCTTCTTTGATCTTCTCTTCAATCTTATTTGATGGGAAGCCGTTTAATGAAGCTTCAGTAACTTTTACTCCTCCGTATTCGCGCTCTCCTGAAAAAGCGACAATTGCCTGATATGGGCTTTTCCTCTCAATGAGGTAGTCGCGGATAGCATAATAGTACTGAATTGCTCGTTCGACCTCGTCCGTAACCACCATTGCCCTTGCCTGCCCGCCAATTTTGTTAAGTGCGATCACCTGCTCATGAAAATGATCGACCATGATTTCAGCTTTGAGCTGGATAGCGTAGTCATGACTCTCAACATATTTGCGGAGTTTCTTCTTTGCCTTTTTGGTGTCGAATTCAGGATCTCCTTCCACGGTCTTTATTAATTTGTAGTAGCTGTTCACAGGAGTATAGTGGCTGAGCACGTCGAGGATGAACCCTTCCTGAATTGCCTGCTTCATGGTGTAGCTGTGGAAAGGCTGGTACTTTGTCTGTGCGCTTTCCTGATAGGGTTCCCCGAAGAGTTCCAGAGTCTTGTTTTTTGGGGTTGCGGTAAATGCAAAGTAACTGGCGTTAAGCGGCATTTTCCGGGTCCGCATACGTTTTTCCAATGCATCGTTGACGGTGTCTTCAGGGTCTTTGGGATCGAAGAGAGCTTCGTTCATTGCTGCTGATGTGCGCCCTCCCTGGCTGGAGTGTGCCTCGTCAATGATGATTGCGAATTTCCGCCCAAGATGGTCCGTTCCAATCTCGTCGAGGATGAACGGGAATTTCTGCACCGTAGAAATGATTATCTTTTTCCCACTTTCAATGAATTTCCTGAGGTCGCCTGAGTGTTCGGCGTGCCCTACTGTTGAGCTCACCTGGGCAAACTGTTTGATTGTGTCACGGATCTGCCTGTCAAGTACACGCCGGTCAGTGATGACAATAATGGAGTCGAAGACTTCTCTGTCATCTTTTTTAAGGCCGATAAGCTGGTGGGCGAGCCAGGCAATGGAATTGCTTTTGCCACTGCCAGCCGAGTGCTGGATAAGATATCGGTTGCCTGCGCCATGTTGACCTGCGTGAGCAAGAAGCTTTCTTACGACGTCGAGCTGGTGGTAACGAGGAAATATCTGTACTTTCCTGTCGATTTTCCTTGTTTTCTCGTTTTTATACTTCACTACCTGCGCGTAGTTCTCAAGAATGCCGGTGAGCCCCTTGGGCGTGAGGATCCGCTTCCAGAGGTAATCGGTCTTGATGCCGTTCGGATTCGGAGGGTTGCCTGCACCGTCATTATATCCCTGGTTGAAGGGGAGGAACCAGGAGCTTTTGCCTTTTAGGTGAGTGCAGAATTTCACCTGCTGGTCATCGACAGCAAAATGTGCCACACAGCGCCCGAACTGGAACAGCAGCTCCCGCGGGACACGGTCCCTTTTATACTGCTCAACAGCGTCTTCTACAGTTTGTTTTGTAAGGCTGTTTTTGAGCTCAAATGTAGCTACAGGCAGCCCGTTGATGAAAAGCGCAAGGTCAAGGGCAAGCTTTGTTTCATCCCGGCTGTACCTGAGCTGCCTGGTTACGCTGAAGCGGTTCAGGGCATTTTGTTTTTCGGCTTTTGTGTTTCCGGGTGTGGGAGTGCCGTAGAAAAGCTCGATGTGGTGAGGCCCGTGTTTTATGCCGCTTCGCAGCACGTCGATTATGCCGCGTTTTGTGATTTCCCCCTGCAGGCGGAAGAGGAATTTCTGCCGGCTGGGGCTGGGGTTTCCAAGGTCAAGGGCTTCTGCCAGCTCGGGCTGGGTTGATTTCAGGAAAGCAGCGAGCTGAACCGGGTCCACGGCATATTCGCGGTTGTAGTCCTGCCAGCGCCCGAGTATCCAACCGGTGCCGCCGTAGAGGGCTGTCGCTTCTTTGCCCATGTCTGCTGCTTTCCCAGGGTCGTTTTTCGTTCCTGTCATTGCTTCGACAATGAGGGTTTCAAGTCCCTTTTCGGTGGTATCGGTTGACATGTTTATTCTTCCTCTATTTCGCAGTCAATTTCTTCTTCAGTAGTCTCTTCGTCCTCAGCCAGCTCTTCATCGAGAGCTTCGGTTTCATCGGTTTCTTCAGGCAGGTTCGCCGCCGCCTCTCTCACATCCAGTTTTCCAGTTACAACGTCAGCTATCAGGCGGGTGCGGTATTCGTGGAGAAGGGAAATCTCTCGGTGTGCTTGGGAAATTGTCACAAGAAGCGGAGTTGTTTCGGTTCTAATGCTCTCAATGATGCATTCTTGTTCTTCTATTGGTGGAACAGCAATTGCGATACTCATTAACCTGTCTTGAGTTAGCTTAGGTTGAGCAGCGCCAGAAATCCAGGGTTTATAGTTCAGAGTTTCCATGAGATTAGACAAATACTCCAAATTTCCCTTTACTGGCTTAAGAATATGAGCGTGGTTATTCACCCAAAACTTGCCACGGGCAATAATCGCCAGAGGCAAATTACGCAGGACAAGGTTTGCTCCATCTTCTGCGATTAGTAACAATTCATCGTCAAAAAGGTAGTTATCCACCTTGTCGATTACACCCGATGCTCCATAATAATCGAATTGTCTCAATGTCATATTACCTCGCTCAGTCCCACTTAATGGAATGCGCTGATGATTGAGACATTTGAATTCATTCTTGACCCGCGACACTTCCCAATGCTCCGGCACATCCCCTAACCATTCCACCCCCGAATTCTTCATCTTTACATTAGGATCGAGCCCACGCGTGACGGCTTGATGAATAATCGCTTGCTTTTGCTCCTCCAGCAACTTGATAAGTTTCTGTTTTGCACGAATGTAGCGCCGGATGCGCCGGTCGAAGTGATCGAGATAACGGACGATGGCGGATTGTTCGGAGTTTGGCGGGAAACAAAGCAAGAGATTACCAATGAAACCCCAATCTGCTCTTGGCATTTTTGCCCCATAAGTTGAGCTGTTTATCACATCAATTATGGGTTTTGAACGAAGTATATTTTCTAAGAAAGGGGAAAGTATAGCAGATGAACGTGGACGAAGAACAAGAAACTCCCCAACGCAGACACCCTCAACAGAGAGCCGGGTAACTTTCGCAAGGTAAGGACGCAGCTTTCCAAACAACACATCGTCACGATGGAATCGCTTTACTTGGCTGTCGAATGTAATATTATTATTGGGAAGTCGTACTCGTCCTGTCCAGCTTTCAACATGCTCTAAGGCCACGTAGACTTCATCAGGTTTTTTTTCTGAGGTCTGGTCATTTATCTGAGCGACAGCAGCTTTCAAACGCTCTACTTCCCAATGTTCCGGCACCTCCCCCAGCCAGGGAACGCCGGAATCTTTGTATGCAGGGTAGGGTTTGAGGTTATGAAGCATTGTAAGCCCCCTTTGCCTCGCGTTTCGTCCACCGCTCACGCAGACACATATGCAGATAGAACACACGCTCTTCCGGCTGTTTGCAACGGCTCATAATCAGGAGGTTGTGCATCCAGCTCAATTGTCGCCTCAGTGCGGCGACAATTTCCTCGTCCGGGAATACTTCAGCAAATTGGATCATTCGATGCAGGTTTTTCACTGAGAATCCATTACCGTAATCAGCTGCCAATTCTCGCCCCAGTGAAGCTACAATCTCCTGCCCATACTCTGCCCGCTCACCTCTAAGGACCTCTTCACGGATACGTTTGCCGATATTCCAGTAAAGCGTTGTCAGCCCGGCGTTAATGGTACTGGCCACAGCAGAGCGGGTAGCTTCGATCATCTGGCAAAGATCTTCCAGCAGAAGAGAATTATTCGAAGGTTTTCCGAGTTCACGTTTGTCATTATGGCTCATTGAATCTCTCTCCTGGTCTCTACCTGACGGAAACTCATTTTTCGCCTCTCCCGATTATCTCATCCAGCAGCCCTTCGGTCTCTTTCTCAAGCGCCAGAATATCCGCGCGGATATCCTCAAGCGAACGCAGCGGCTGCGGTTTGTAGAAGTAGCGGGTAAAGCTGATCTCGTATCCTGTCTTGATGCTGTTTTCCTCAATCCAGGCGTCTGCTGCATGAGGCAGGACTTCCCTGCGGATGAAAGCCTCAATGCCTCCCTCTTCCAGAAGAGGCACCTGCTCAGTATCCCTCAGTTCGGTATCGGGCTCGTACTCAACAACGCAGAGTTTCCCGTTCACCGTGGCTTCAAAGCGGCCATTCAATGGGTCAGCCTCTGCCTTTCCGGGTTTGTACACCTTTTTGATAACAGGTGCTGCGGATTCTTCTTTCCGCGCAAGGCTGTTCTGAAGAAGCTTAAGCCTTCTGGCAGTGAGTTTGACTCCGGTTTTGCTTGCCAGAGCCTCAAGAGAAGAAAGGAAAGAATTGAAATCATTGTGCGTCTCTAGGCCAGGCTGTGCCGCAGCCTTGTCAACAAGGGCTGCAAGCTGCTCTTCTCCCACCCCGGTGCACGCCTTTCTGAATGCGTCGGTCACATCCGGCGTGAGGTCAACAGCAAGGCGCAGTGGCCTTTCGACTGTCACTTTCCAGTAGCCAAAAGCCGCATTAGGGAAGATTTTAGACTGTTCTGACTCCTCAAAAGCGAGGAAGGTGTCACAGATCCTCTCGATATCCTCATCCGACAGCTCACAGTTTTTCTTGCCCAGATTCTTGCGCAGAGGCCTGTACCATTGTGTCGCATCGATAAGCTGTACTCTGCCCTGCCTGTGCTCAGGCTTACGGTTTGTGAGCACCCAGATATAGGTTGCAATCCCTGTGTTGTAAAACATATTCAGAGGCAAGGCAACAATTGCCTCCAGCCAGTCATTTTCAATGATCCACCTGCGGATATTGCTCTCACCCTGGCCTGCATCCCCGGTAAAAAGCGAAGAGCCATTGTGAACTTCAGCAATCCTGCTTCCGAGTCTGGTATCATGCTTCATTTTTGAGAGCATATTGACCAGAAACAGCATCTGTCCGTCACTGGAACGTGTAAGTAACGAGTACTCAGGATCGCCTGCATGCTCAATAACAAAACGAGGGTCTTTAATGCCGCTTTTTCCGCCCATCCTTTCGAGGTCGCTCTTCCAGCTCTTGCCATAGGGCGGGTTTGAAAGCATAAAATCGAACTCGTGTGCCGGAAAAGCATCATTAGCAAGGGTCGAATATTCAGGCCCTCCAACAAGGTTGTCTGCTGCATCACCTTCGCCCTTGAGCAGAAAATCGGCTTTGGCAATGGCATAGGTTTCGGCATTGATCTCCTGGCCGTATAGATGTGTTGCAACCTGTTTGTCGTGTTCCTCTGCGAGCTGCTTCAGTTCTTCTTCAGCCACAGTCAGCATGCCGCCTGTTCCGCATGCTCCGTCATAAAGCAGATATGTGCCTGATTCAATCCTTTCGGCTACAGGAAGGAAGATAAGCCGCGCCATAAGCTTTACAGCATCGCGTGGAGTCCAGTGCTCACCGGCTTCTTCATTATTTTCTTCATTGAAGCGCCTTATAAGCTCCTCAAAGACAGTACCCATGCCATGGTTGTCAAGCCCGGGGTGCTTCACCGAACCATTACCATTCAGGACAGGATTCGGGCTCAAGTTAATGGATGGGTCAAGAAACTTTTCGATTAGCTTACCGAGTGCATCAGCCTTGGAAAGGCGCAGGATCTGATTTCTGAACTCAAAATTGTCAAGAATATCCTGGATATTAGGGGAAAAGCCGTCAAGATAAGCTTCGAAATCGGCTTTTAGCTGCTGCTGGCTTGCTCGAGAACGCAGATCCCTCAAGGTGAATTTCGATGTGTTATAGAAAGCTTGCCCTGCAGCTTCGCGTAATGGCTGATCCTGGTTTTTTATGTCTGCTCTATCAAGAGTTGCTTTCATATCGAGAACAGATTGTTTTGTTGGCTCAAGCACCGCATCCAAGCGTCTCAAGACAGTCATCGGCAGGATTATATCACGGTACTTGCCACGGACATAGAGGTCTCGCAGCACATCGTCTGCAATTCCCCAGATGAAATTAGTGATCCAGTTTAAGTCATTTTCAATCATTTTGTAGCCTTGAAGTTGTGTGCTCAGTCCATATTTTCAATAGAATTTTAGATAGCCCTTTATTTGTATTCGATTAAGGATTTTGTTAACCCAAAATTGACTACTCATATTCTAACCGCATATTGACATCCAATTTCGTAGTTGACGAAAATTATGATGAAAGTAATATGTTTGGAACAATTCGTATCTTAACCGAATCCAAATGGATAGCCCTTGATCTTACTGTTTTCAGGATTTTCTATTTAGTATATATGGTAACCGTTTTAACTTTTCCTTTTCAGTTTTGAAGCCCCACAACTAAGGCGGTTTATCCCTATAAAGCTGAAATGTCACGGATCCCACACAGATGACGAACGCATCAACGACAAACGTAGGTTTTTTAGAGAGAAAAGAGGACAGAAAATAATAAATAGTAGTCCAGCATGCCAATATATAGGTGTACAGCACAATACTCAAAGGCTGTAGATCTCGATTTTTTCTTGTGGTCAACTACCGTTTATCTAATAACCTTAGAACTGTGGGAAAATTTAATGGAAAACAGTATCGGAGTTTTAGTGGTAGGAAGGAAACAGAACGTATAAGTTTTCACATTTCTGGAATGAGAAAGCATTTTCTTACAAGTTTAAACTGTCTTATCGATCCAGATTTTTTTCTAAAAATTGCCATTTTCAATGTTAACAAGGGAAAAGTATATACTTGTTAACAATGGTATATTAAAGAATTCTTATCAGCGTAGATACGTCAAGTACTGCGTTTAAGTCTGTAAATCTGATTTCCTCAGATCACAGTACAGGAAAATCGGTTATCTCTAATCATAGAAGCCCTTTTTCCAATAAAACTCCAAGATACTGTACTAAAACTGCAATTAGAGGATTTATATAATTTACTCAATCCGAATCAAAAACTTAACCCGGAGAATTCCGAAACACCGACGAACCCCCCCGGAAAGTCGTCCAAAGGTACTATTAAGTAATAGTAAACTGGGTTATTTTGATTCGATATTAAGAGGTTCATCCATGAGTGTAAAAATTACTGAAACCATCCTCCGAGATGCACATCAGTCTCTACTGGCAACCAGAATGCGGACAAGAGATATGCTCGAGGTGGTTGAGCAACTGGATCAGGTCGGGTATTTTTCCCTCGAAATGTGGGGAGGTGCTACCTTTGACAGCTGCATCCGCTACCTGAACGAAGATCCCTGGCAGCGCCTGAGAGATATCAAGAAAGAAATGAAAAATACCTATGCTCAGATGCTGCTCAGGGGCCAGAACCTCGTAGGGTACAGGCACTATCCGGATGACGTGGTCGAGAAATTCGTTACTAAGTCCTACCAGAACGGAATTGATATTTTCCGGATTTTTGACGCGGTCAATGATATTCGGAACATGGAGTTTCCTATCAAAGTGGCAAAAGGGCTTGGCGCTCACGTACAGGGTACAGTCTGCTACACTATAAGTCCGGTGCATACCGTTGAGAAATATGTTGAACTTGCAAAACAGCTTGAAGAACTTGAATGTGATTCCATTTGTATCAAAGACATGGCAGGTCTTCTTTCCCCTAACAATGCCACCCGTATAATCAGTGCCATGAAAAAAGAAATTTCCATTCCGATTTCTCTGCACTGTCACTGTACTTCTGGAATGGCTCCTATGAGCTATATGGCAGCCTGTGGGGCTGGAATCGATATTCTCGATACTGCACTTTCTCCTCTGGCTTGGGGAACTTCTCAGCCACCAACCGAATCAGTTGTAGCCGCCCTTCAAGGCACCCCTTACGACACCGGTCTGGACCTGAATGCTTTTGAAGAAGTCGTTACATATTTCAAAGATTTAAAAGAAAAATATCGGGGCATACTTGACCCTATTTCCGAGCAAATCGATACTCATGTACTTATCTACCAGATTCCAGGTGGAATGCTCTCAAACCTTGTTTCCCAACTAAAGGAACAGAATGCTCTTGACAAGTATGACGCTGTACTCAGTGAAATGCCCAGGGTTAGAGAGGAGCTTGGATTTCCGCCTCTTGTCACCCCCACAAGTCAGATAGTGGGCACTCAGGCAGTGCTTAACGTGCTCATGGGTGAGCGTTACAAAGTTATTCCTAAAGAGGTAAAGGACTACGTGCGCGGCCTCTATGGCCGGTCTCCTGCTCCTATAAGCCCGGAAATCATAGGCAAGGTAATCGGAAACGAAGAGCCTATTCACTGCCGGCCCGCCGATCTTCTAAAGCCTGAGTATGAGAAAAGGAAAAAGGAAGCTGAAGAAATAGGAATTGCAGATTCTGAGGAAAATATCCTTACTTATGTTCTCTATCCAGCTATCGCCCCAAAATTCCTGAAAGGAGAAATGGAAGAAGAAGCTCTCGCAGTAGTTGCCCCTGCAGTACAACAGGATTATACAGTTCCAACTCATTTCAAGGTTGAAGTGGATGACGAAATCTATGAAGTCAAGGTTGAACCTCTCGGCGGAAAAGTTTCAGTATCAGAAGCTTCTCCCAAAAAGCCCAGTGCCGAGTCCATTAGAGGAGCTGTTAGCTGTTCAATGCAGGGCATGGTCCTCTCCCTTAAGGTCAAGGTCGAGGACACTGTTACAGAAGGAGATACAGTCGCTGTCATCGAAGCTATGAAAATGGAAAACTCTGTCAATGCTCCCCATTCAGGTACTGTGCGAGAGATTTTTGTTTCCGAAGGGGATACTGTATCTCCTGGCGACATAATAATGTCAATCGAATGAATGTGACGAGGTGGAAGGTATAAATGTTCAAAAAAGTACTCGTTGCAAATCGTGGTGAGGTTGCAATTAGGGTTATGCGTGCTTGCCGGGAACTTGGGATTTCCACTGTTGCGGTCTGTTCGGAAGCTGACAAAAATGCCCTTTTTGCCAAATATGCAGACGAGGCCTACCTGATAGGCCCGGCTCCTTCCAGTCAGAGTTATCTGAATATGGAAACTATCCTAGCAGCTGCAAAAAGTACAGGAGCTGAAGCTATTCACCCAGGCTATGGCTTCCTTTCTGAAAACCCTGTTTTTGCAAAACGGTGTGAGGAAGAAGGGATTGTTTTCATAGGTCCTCCCAGTCACGTGATTGCTGAGATGGGAAGCAAAATCAGAGCCAGAAACCTTATGATGAAAGCCGGTGTGCCTGTTGTACCTGGAACGAAAGACGCAGTTGAGGATGCAGACGAGGCTCTGAAGATTGCGGAAGAAATCGGTTATCCCATCTTGATTAAAGCCTCGGCAGGAGGCGGTGGAATTGGGATGAGAGTGGTTAACTCCAGAGAAGAACTCGCCACTGCACTCAGTTCTACCAGGCAAATGGCTGGCTCGGCTTTTGGAGATTCTTCGGTTTTTATTGAAAAATATGTAGAAGAACCCAGGCATATTGAAATCCAAATTCTGGCGGATAAATATGGAAACACAGTTTATCTCTCAGATAGGGAGTGCTCAATCCAGAGACGGCATCAGAAGCTTATTGAAGAAGCTCCTTCCCCTATCATGACCCCTGAACTCAGGGCGCAGATGGGGGAAGCCGCAGTCAGAGTAGCAAAGACAATTGGTTACGTAAACGCAGGAACAGTAGAGTTTCTCTATTCAAAGGGCAACTTCTATTTCCTTGAGGTTAATACCCGCTTGCAGGTTGAGCACGGGATAACCGAGATGGTTACCGGCATTGATATCGTAAGGGAACAGCTAAGGATAGCCTGGGGAGAAAAGCTTGAGTTTAAGCAGGAAGATATCGTTATTGACGGACACTCTATCGAGTGCAGGATCAATGCGGAAGATCCATTAAATGACTTTGCTCCTTCTCCTGGAAAGATCCGAGGATACCGATCAGCAGGCGGTCCTGGAGTCAGGGTGGACAGCGGAGTACATACAGGCTACACAATTTCTCCGTATTACGATTCAATGATCTCGAAACTCTGTGTCTGGGCTAAGACAAGAGATGTAGCGATTGTCAGGATGGAAAGAGCTCTTTATGAGTATGTGATTGTTGGAGTAAAGACCAATATACCATTCCATAAAGCGGTTATGCGCCATCCAGCCTTCCGCAGGGGTGACCTTACAACGGCTTTTATTGAAGACCATAAAATTATGGACTCCATCGAAGAGATTGTCAAAGCAGATGCCGAAAAAGGAGCTACTCTGGCTTCAGCTCTTGAGGCGAAAAATGAAAAAGTTGCAGCCATTACCGCGGCTGTGCACGCCTATGTGAACATGGCACAGAAAAAGCAGCATTAAAGGACACATCCTGAAAAGTAGGGCAAGGACTCTGGTCAGTTTGATATGGAGCAATATAAACTAAAAAACTATATACGGTGGAACGTATACACTTGTATGGGGTGCATGGATGGGAGATAAAAGATCTCGAATTATCAAGGCACTTAAAGATGCACAGGAAAGCCATGTTTCTGGTGAAGATTTAGGAACCAAGTTGGGAATCTCAAGGACAATGGTCTGGAAGTATATCAAGTCCCTTCAGGCGGATGGTTATGAAATAGAATCATCTCCGAAAAGAGGATATGTCCTGAAATCCGTACCTCAATTCCTATACCCGGAAGAAATCCAGATGGGGCTCAAGACAACTCTTCTGGGTAAAAAAATTCACTATTATGATGAAGTAACCTCAACAAATAGTGTTGCAAAAGAGATTGCCTCATCTGCAGAAGAAGGAACGCTTGTAATCGCCGAAGTACAGAAGGGTGGGCGGGGTCGGATGGGCAGGGAATGGGTTTCTCCTCATGGAGGGATCTGGATGTCTGTAATCCTGAAACCCGGAATCTCTCTCAGGCATGCCTCGAGGCTTACCCTGGTTGCAGGACTTGCGGTTGCAAACGTTATCCGCAATATGGGCCTTGACGCCCGCATTAAATGGCCAAACGACGTCCGTGTCAATGGAAAAAAGGTCTGCGGAATTCTTACCGAGACAAAGGCCGAAGTGGATAGAGTGGAATATGTTGTGCTGGGAATAGGGATTGATGTAAACATGGATTTAAAGGATATCCCAGAATCTTTCCGTGAAGGCTCCACAACTTTGAAAGCCGAGTTTGGAAGGCATGTAAATAGGGTATCATTCCTACAAGACCTGCTTTTCGAGCTAGAACAGCAGTACATAAATTTCAAGACCCAGCCATTTTCACAGATTCTCAATGACTGGCTTGCTCTTTCCGATACCGTAGGAAGAGAGGTAAAGGTCACAACGCCCTCTAGAATTATTGAAGGAAAAGCAGTAGGGGTAACTCCCGACGGAGCTCTCGTAATAAGAAAAGCCGACAATACCAAGGAAGAAATTATTGCAGGCAGATGCATTTATGCGCGTTCCAGATAAACATGGAAAAAGGGAAGCTAGGGAAACGAACCTTGTTTCTGTATTTTTCTTTTTCCTCCTTATCACCTTATGCTCTTCAATTATCTTCTACTCCGTGTCACCTGCTTTAGCTGCTGAGAATAAAGAAAGGCTCTCCATTGTTCTGATTGATGGAGAAGAAATTTACATAAGATCAGGTAATTCTCATACCTTTTTACAGGATTATCTGCTTCATGTAAAAGGCACGGATACCGAAGGCAAAAGAATCTGGATTGAACTTAGTAGAAAAGGAGTTCCACTCCAACATACCATTGTCACGGAAGGTTCTCAATTTTCATATTCAAATAATTCTACCGAGGTCCTTAATCTTACTGTGTACAGAATATACGAGGGAGCAGATGGAGTACTGGTTAGGTTTTCACCTGTATACCAGTATCTTGATCCCAGGCTTCCTACGCCTCAAACCCCAGCCGAGTCGTTTGCCAATGCTTCGGACAATACTTCTCCTGACCAATCTGAACTGGAAACTCAAGCCGAGAGTTTTGATATACCCCTCTTCCTGCTGGGCCTTGGAACCGTGCTTCTTGTGACAGGTTTCTTCGCAGGGAAAGGAAAGAAAAAATAATTTTCCCAGTGCTGCAATGATAAAACAAATCGATTTCAAAGGGATAAAAAGAAAATTAATTTAAATGAGATTTAATTTAAATGGGATAACTGATGATATTTCGTAACTATTCAGCCTATCAAAACATGTTTATTGAAATTGATTCTAACGAAAACTAGGAAACCGAGAAATAACTTATGAACAATGAAAAAATGCAGTCAATCGCCAGCAGTCAAAGAAAA
>DADO01000231.1:19134-29624 GCA_002509325.1 Methanosarcina sp. UBA402
CAGAAATTTGCCTATTGAATATTATTAAAGATGGCTATTGATGTTGTTTTATATGGGCTGAATAGTTATGACATTTCATTAAAACTTATTTTGTTAAAACTTATTTTGTTAAAGCTTATTTTGTTAAAGCTTATTTTGTTAAAACTTATTTTGTTAAAGCTTATTTTGTTAAAGCTTATTTTGTTAATGGTTTCCTGTGTGTTTCCCGAGTTCTTACTCGTTGGAGAATTTAACGTCTCCTTTTTCGATAAGGAGTTTGAGATCTTCCAGGCTCAAACGAGCATTTTTCTGGAGCTTTTCACGGGCATCGCTGTGTTTCTGACTAACTCTGTGCTCATCTCTAATAAGTTGCAGGTCTTTTAATCTGTCAAGGTATAAGGAGAGATCCTTCCGGTTATTAGAAATCCCGGTTTTAAGTGGGTCAATTTTTTCTTTGATTGAATTTATATTTGTGATTTTATCCGTGAGTTGGGCATGGTACATATTTGCTTCTTTTCGGATCTCATCAGCTGATTTGAAATTTTCGAGCATTTCCAGGTGACAGGCCTGAGATTCATCTGAGAGAGCCTGGATCCTTTCATGAAATTCGTCTCCTTTTTTATGGATTCCTTTTGACTCTTTATAACTTTCCTGAATTTGTGAGTGCAAGTCATTTGCTTTTTTTGCAGCCTGCAGGCGTTTACTGAGGTCATTCAATTTTTGGAAAATTTTAATTTCCACTGCAAGAGGCAGCTCTTTATTAAGAAAAGCGTCAAGTTCGGTTTCATAGGCCTTTGTGAGAGATGCTACGCTTCCATGGGAAAGTTTGTTGCATTCATCTCGCTGTTCCTTAAGTTCCGCAATTCCTGAAAACAATTCTTGAGTCTTTGAATTTACGTCACTTCTTCTTTCCTTGTACTTGCCTATTTCTTTGTTAATCTCATCCCGTTTATCCCTTAGTTCCTGTGCTTTTGCAACCCTTTCCTTAACCTGCTGGTTCAGAGAGTCTCTCTTTTCTTTCAGTTCGTCGATATTGGTCCTGTTCATCTTCAGTTCCTTAAAAATCGAAGCTAACTGTCTTTCACTTTTCTCTATCTTGCTCCTGAGCTCGTTTACCTTGCCCTTCAGCTCCCGTTCGTTAAGGTTTGAAAGGTCGGCCGTTGCAATTTCTGTGGTTGAAACGTCGTTGGTCATGTCTATCACCCGCGTGTTTTCGAAAAGGGTTATGCTTTCAACTTTTCCCAGTATTTTAGGGCCTCCTGGTGATTCTTCACTCTGGCGCTGAGCCACTTATGCTGGGATTTGCTTTTAGAAATTTCTTTATTTTTGTTCTCATTATCCTCTGTAAGTTGCTTCTCAGACTGCACTATCTCTTTGAGCTCCAGATTTGAATTCCTGGCTTCCTCCATTCTGGCTTCGGTTTGCAGGAGAATATTTTCCTCAAGTCCAGCTGCCTGAACGACTTCGCGCAGGTTTTCCATAAACGAATCTTTAAGTTTCTGCTCCTCTTCAGATGTTATCTGGCTTTTCAGTTTCTTAAGCTCTTCCTTGAGTTTACTGCCAGTTACATGGTCCAATTTCGGAAAGGCTTCTTTTTCAAGGAAGGTTTCTGCCTGATAGTAAAACAGCTGGCGTTTCTCCTTGAGAACTTCCTTTCTCTCTTCCATCTGGATTCTGGAATTCTTCGCATTTTTTGCATCTTCTTCAGCCTGGCTCAGCTTGCTGTCCAGTTCTTCAAATTCTTTTTTATTTTCTTCCAGAAACCGCCTGTGTTTATCCACAACTGCGGAGATCAGCTCCCCTTCTGTCAGCACTCTGATTCCGGCTTCTTCAATATTTTCATCCACTATAATCACGATCTGAATTTTATTTTGTACGTATGTTATTCTATTCCGATATATAACCAGACCTGAAATCCAAATTCTACTGGCATTCACTGGATATTTCTCGAGAGGTTAGGTAATTTCTCCAGAGGTTAATTTGACAGTGCCAGATCAAACCCTGAAGAACTGGGCATGAGGTACACCGTCAATTATTATCACGGAATCCGGATCGATTAAACCATATTTTATGGCACAGCTGATTGTTTTTTCCCCAAAAAGGTTTGCAGTCGTAGCCTCTTCAAGGGCTTTCTGGAGTTTTTCTTCGGAAACGCATTCCCCTTCATAGAAAGCTCTGCTGATCTCCACTACGGCTTTGCCGTGCTTAAGAGACTTTCCGAGCACTTCCTCATCACAGGCTGCAACAAGGATCTGCTCCCCATTTTTATAAATTTTTAGATACATATTCTCCCTTTTAATTAGTATTTGCCCTTTTAGTATTTACAGCTTAACCGTCCTCACATAGTTGTTATGTAAATTATTCTCATTTCCTGGAATCTGAAAAATATGTGCTCTCAGCGCTAAACTCCATCTTAGTAAACAAGCTTAGTTGAACGAGCTTAATTAAACAAGCCTGATGTGGTTCTGGTCTGGAGAAAGCACGTCTCCTCTCTGCTTCATCTTCCTAATGTATTCTTCAGCCTGAGTTCGATCTATACCGTGTTCGCTTTCAGCTATAACATAAACTTCTTCCAGTGGGGCTTTACCTCCTGGATATCTCTCACTAACCTTCTTTATTATATCCCTCAGGATTTTTATCTTGTTTCTCTGGCTCATACTTGTGCCAGATGCAAGTATATCTGCATCAAGGGCTCCGGTTTCGGGGTCAATGCCCACGTTTTTCAGGCAATTCATAACTATTCTGACAGTTCTTTCTGCATCTTCAAGAGTGACAATATTGCTCAGGCGGACTCTTGCACTCGCTTCCGAGAGGCGAACCAGGGCTTCAAGCTGCCTGGCTGTTACAGGCACAGGTGTGTCTTTGCTTTCTCCTGTTTTTCGAAGATCCGTATAGAAATTTATCAGGTAAGACCTTGCATCGCTTTCCATTACAGGAAATATGTTTTTTCGGGCGTATGCAACATATTTTCGCATGATTTCGGCTTCTATGACAGGTTCTATCACTTCCATTTCCGCTTCGACAAAATCCTCTGTAACACTGGATCCAGGAAGTTTTTCCCGGTGCTCGAAGAGTTCACCTGCGTAATGAGACTGGAGAATATGGTTTGCAATTCTGGTGTCCAGAGCATGGTTAGGAGTATCAAGCAAAACAAAAATAAGGTCAAAACGAGAAAGCAGGGCTGGAGGCATACTTATCTGCTCTGCAAGGCCTTCATATCGATCAAAGCGTCCATATTTTGGATTTGCAGCCCCCAGAAGGGCACAACGGGATTTCAGAGTCGCAATAATCCCTGCTTTGGCAATACTTATGGTCTGCTGTTCCATTGCCTCGTGCAGGGCACTTTTATCCTCACTTTTCATTTTGTCCATTTCGTCAACTGCAGCAATTCCCATATCAGCCATGACAAGCGCGCCGCCTTCTATTGTCCATCTCCCATCGTTGAGGTCGTCTTTTACGGCAGCCGCAGTCAAACCGCTTGCAGATGCACTTCGCCCTGAAGTAAACACGCCTCTTGGAGAGAGTTTGACCGCATAGCGCAGGAGCTGAGATTTTGCAATTCCAGGATCTCCTACAAGCATAACATGGATATCGCCCCTTATCCTCGAACCATCAGGAAGGTTTTTCACAACGCCCGAAAACAACTGAAGGGCAAGGGCTTCCTTTATGTCCTCGTATCCATAGATTGAAGGCGCAACAGAACCGATAATTTTTTCATAGATTTCAGGGTCGTGGGAAAGCTCAAGGATCTTTTCTTCGTCCTCAGCAGTTATTTCAAGTTCATCAAAGTCTTTATCCAGCCTTTCTATGGAATTTGCTTCGAGTACCAGGTCATAAAAAGTAGACTTCCCATCTCTCAGGGTTCGCTGCCTGGATTTCAGAATCCCGTTAATTATAACCCTGTCTCCAGGGGTAACATTTCCTGTCAGGTCGTCTTCGGAATCTACCTCAAGGCTCTGGGGCTGGGAACCTCCTTTGAGGTTTTCGGGGGATTCCTGAATCTGGAGTTTCTGGGCATCGATAAAAGTAGAATCCTCAATTATAACCTTAAAAGGTCCTTTTTTCCCACAGATTTCATTTTCACAGCCTGCATAGGGCTCTTCAAATTTGAAGCTGTTTTGCTCCACAATTGTCAGATGCCCGCACCTGAGGCAAAGGAAGGCAGCTTTAGTAATTCTTGGCCTTACTTCTGTCGCTTTCCTTATCATGCCCTCAATTGCAACAAGCCTGGAAAGATGTTTGCTTCTGAGCTCCCTTATAGATACTCTATTCGGAATTTTTACTATTCTTACATGAGCCTGCTCAAGGCGTTTCTCAACAGGAAGGTCGATTTCCTTCAGGGCAGCTTCAGCGGCTTCTATGAGTTCTCCAGGACGCTCGAGAAATTCTTTTGAAAGCGCTCTGTCAAATTTCTCAATATCCGTAAAATCTACGCCAAGGCTTCGCTGGTCTGGATACTCATTTGCAAGCTGGAGGATTTCATTCCAGTAGTAGTCTTTAAAAAACCTTTTTAGCTTTTCATCCCACTTGCTTTCTGTTTCAGTCATATCATTCTCTATCTGACTTTGGGTAAAATTTTAATTCATCGTTACAGGATTTTCTATCCAATTCTTCGTTACAAAATTTTTGTCCAAAAAGTGATTTTAAAAAAAGTTAAAAATATGTATCATAAATTCTGAAGTAAGAACAGGCTTATTCTCATATGAACTTTTCCATGCTTCCCGAAGCTTGTGTTTCCTGGCTCTCTGATTCTATTAATGTATATCCCATTTTTCTCTCGGTTTTTTTTATTATGCCCCTCAAAGTCTGAACTTCTCTCGGAGTTAGTCCTGCTCTTCCGAATATTCTCCGGAGCATCAGAAAAGTTTTATCTTTTTTATGAGGCGGATAATCGATTTCCTCCAGCAGTTCTTCCAGATGCCTGTATAGAAGCTGGAGATCAAACCCGTCGGCAAGCGGACTGTTTCCTCCTTCCAGCTCAGAAAGTTCGTAAAGTACTACTGCAACGGTATGTGAGAGATTCATAATCGGATATATTTCTGAAGTTGGGACCGTAATGAGCATATCAAAACTTTTGAGTTCATCATTCCGAAAACCGCTATCTTCGCGCCCGAAAAGAATTGCAATTGTCCCGCTGTAAGCTTTAAGTTTCTCTTTGAGTTCTTTGGGCGTATAAAGCGGGAGGCGGATATGTTCTCCGGTTTTCAGGCTTCCCACTCCTGTAGTCCCGATCAGCAGGTTTGCGCCTTTTGCAGCTTCGTCAAGCGTTGAGGCAATTCTTGCCCCTTCAAGCACGTCTCTTGCATGGGACGACATAGCTCTTGCCTCTCCTTCGAGTTTACAGGGATTTACAAGCACCAGGTCAGTATATCCAAAGTTTTTCATTGCTCTTGCAACAGATCCTACATTTCCCTGATACATGGGCTCCACAAGTATTATACGAATCTCAAGTGACAAATTTCTCAACCCTTTTTTCAAAATCAGTTTTCAAGTGTGATCGCATCTTCCATACAGACAGTCACACACATTCTGCAACCCAGGCAGTAAGACGGATCCTTTGAGACACAGACCTTTTTTCCATGCTTTTCTTCTATTGAGTAAACTCTCGGGCCTTTCGGGCAGGCAGCTTTGCATTTACCACAGCCTGTACATTTCTTCTTATCAATGTGTATTTTCATGCAGATTAATTTTCTGTGTTTTTCAGTCTTATTGTCGTTATATAATATTCCTTTAAATCTTAATGTTTGAATTCAGAAATCTTAATTATCCTCTCAAATATATTAGTCTTAAGTTTGCAAATGAGATAGAAAAATCAAACCGCAGGATCCAGTTTACATTACCTTCATTTAGTTGATCCAGTTTACATTACCCTCATTTAACTTCATCAATCCTGCACTGTAGCTAAAACTTAAATTCAAAGACTTCCCTATATTAGCCTATAAATATTGTTATTTTAATAAACATGTTGTTTTAAAAAAGAAATGGTGATTGAATGGTTCTTGAAAAAATTTTAGAAAGCACTTTTAAAGGAGAGACGACCGAAGTTGGCTGGTATCTTGCAATGTCAAAGATTGCCGAGCGGGAAGGATTTGCGGATATTGCAGTTTATCTTCGCCAGATCGCCATGGATGAGGCCTGGCATGCTACCGAAGTAGCTGAAATTCTGGGGCTCGTTAAAGAAACCACCCTTGAAAATCTGGAAATGATGCTTGAAGGAGAAAGCAAAGCCGAAGTTGAGAAAGCTGAAGCTGCAGAATTAGCCAGGAAAGAAGGAAATACAAAAGCTGCCCTTTTCTTTGAGAGGGCATCCCTGGACGAAGCCAGGCATAAAGCAGGGCTTAACGGATTTCTGGAAAGGCTGAAAAAACAACAATAAAGTGAAAAGGATCTTTTGATCCTCTTTTTCCTTATTTAATGCTTTTTAACTGGCAGTTCTAATCGCTACTATTCTGGTTCTAATCGATTGTTCTCTGGTTCTAATCGATTGTTCTCTGGTTCTAATCGATTGTTCTCTGGTTCTAATCGATTGTTCTCTGGTTCTAATCGCTACTATTCTCTTGATGTAATCCGGTTAGAGTACGGTCAATTTGTTAGAATTCTGCAACGTTATAGCAAATTCGGTGATGCTATAACAAACCAGGCTGCATCAGGCATGCAATTTTATATTGTCTCGAGTGGATATACTCTCTGGATCTAAAATCTATTTTAGATCCGAGAGATATTTAATAAGGAAAAATTTAATCCGAAAAAGTGCCGGAATATTCGATTCTTCGCCATCTATATGAGGGATCTAATTCAGGGGGCTGGAGCAGAATCCACAGTTTTTGCTATTGATTTAGAAGTCGATAGACTTTACGGATTATAGCCTCTGCTTCCTATTTTTCCGATACCAGCCTCAAAATAATAATATCGAAATCCAAAACAAAAAGCAATCAAATCCTGAAAAAACATTAAATCGAACAGATTTTGAAATGAAGATTAAATCGACAAGCTTTGAAATGAAGGTTAAATGGAATAAATCCTGATGTAAATATGGAATCAGTTAATTTGGAGGGTGTATAATATGGTAAGTCGTGAATATGTGAAAGGTGATCTTCCAGAGAAAGCTGCAATCCTGCAAAGGGATGGCGAAACTTATGCAATTGCTCCCCATATTCCAGGAGGAATAGTATATCCTGAGACTCTCAGGAAGATAGCTGATATTGCAGAGAAGTACGGTGCAGCAGCCCTGAAACTCACCTCTGCTCAGAGGATAGCAATAGTAGGATTAAAAGAAGAAGATCTGGATGCTGCCTGGGGAGAACTGAATCTAAAACCAGGAGCTGCCATAGGACTCTGTGTCCGCAGCATAAAAATCTGCCCGGGTACTACCTTCTGTAAGAGAGGCAAACAGGATGCTGTCGGGCTTGGGTTAAAACTTGATGAGAAATATCATGGAATGCAGCTTCCTTCCAAGTTCAAAATGGCGGTTTCTGGCTGCCCGAATTCGTGCTCCGAACCTATGATTAAGGATATAGGGCTTATGGGCACGGCAAAAGGTTTTACTTTATCTGTTGGAGGCAGTGCAGGGCCCCGCCCGAGGCTCGGAAATGTAGTAGCAAAAGACCTTACTGAAAAACAGGCTATGGACCTTGTTGAAAGGATAATTAACTTTTATAAGGGTTATAGTAAGCCGAGAAGAATTGGAGAAGTAATTGACGAGATAGGGATTGAGAAATTCAAAGCAGAAGTGGGGTTGTAAAAGCTTTCCGGACTGCAGAAACCTTCTAGATTGTAAGAACTTTTCTAGACTATGGGGGACTTTCTAGTGTCGCGTCAGCAGTAAAATGTCATATATAGTCGGTTACAACTATTCAGAATCATTTAATCCTTGAGGATTGACGCGACACTAGATTGTATAAAAACTCTCTTGACTCCAGAGACGCTTTTCAAGTGACTCCATTATTTTCCGTTTTACTTTTACAGATTGACTTTTTCTTTTCCTTCCCCTTTACTTTTTTGCCATCTGTTCTCTTACTTTTCTTCCCCCAGAATACTTTTATAATAGTAAATTAAATACTAATTCATCATATACTTATTATAATTTAGAGGTTATTTTCTAAGATTTACTTTTTTCTTTCTACTCTCGATCACTTTCATTCCCCCATTTTTGCGGCTCAGTGGGCTTTTCTATGTATTGTTTAATAAAGATAACGTTTAAATATAATAGATACAAAGACTAACAGACTATTCAAACCTTATACAGACAGTCGCTACGGTTATCATTCTGTCTTTACTATCATTGATGTTCTGTAACATGACACTTATAAAATCAATATCAGTTCCCAGTTTTTGATCCATACATAGGAGGAATAAACTATCAGTGAAATGGCATACTTCTCTGGATTCTCGGATGCGATAAGACTCACGTTTGTCCAGATAATGATACTCAGCACAATAGCTGTTGTGATTTTCTTATACGGTATGATGATAACCTTCCAGAAATGGGGGGCAGGAGTCACAGGTTACGCCCTTGAACCTCAGGAAGGAAAAAAAGGAAGTGCGATCACATTCTTGAAAACCTGGTGGAAACAGGTAACAGAAGAGTCACCTCACGGACATGGAAAGCCTATCCTAGAGATTCTTATTCTTGATATTCTCTTCCAGAGGAGAATTCTCAAGAGAAGCCCTCTTCGCTGGTTCATGCACTTCACGATTTTCGCAGGCTGGATGACCCTCTTTGCCCTGTCTGGACTCATGTTTGCAGTCGAAATGACCGGTATGCTCGGAATTGAACTCCCAGTCACCCCCGTGGCATTTAGAGAATTGCTTGCTGTCCCGAACTACATTTTCGGTTACATCCTGCTTATAGGAGTCCTTATAGCATTAGTGAGAAGATTGTTTGTCTCTGAAGTCAGGGAAGCTTCCATCATGTATGATTGGGTTTTGATCGGAGTAGTTTTCTTAGTTACTATTTCGGGTTTTCTTGCCGATGGAATTCGAACAGGAATTATCTGGAGCTTTGGGCTTGACCCTTCATTAGCACCACCGGCAGCTCTTTTCCACTCCGTGATTTCCCTGATCTTCTGTATCGCATGTATTCCATTCAGTAAATATATTCACGTAATCGCCATACCGCTTGCAATCCTTGCAAATAAAGGAGGCGAATAAAAAATGGCAAAACGCACCCCTTCAATCGATACGAAGAATCTTACCGCAGTCCAGCTTATGGAGCTTGACGCCTGCGTCCGCTGCGGTGAATGTGTAAAATGGTGTCCGACTTATGCCGCTTCCGGCGAGAAACCAGGATTAGCCCCCAGGGATAAAATCCTGCGCTGGAGACAATACATGAACAAGTCCTATGGGTTTAAGGCAAGGCTCTTTGGCCCGCAGGAAATTCCAAGGTCCGAGCTTGAAGAATTCAAAGACGACGTACACGGCTGTACTACCTGCGGTATCTGTGCAACTGTTTGTGAATCAGGCATTAACACTGTGGAACTCTGGGAATCCATGAGGGCAAACCTCGTAAAGAAAGGTATAGGTCCTTATGGAAAACAGAATATGTTCCCAAAAGTTATTGGGCAGTACCATAACCCTTACATGAAGGACCAGAAAGACAGGCTTGCCTGGGTTCCAGAAGATGTGAAAATTGAAGACAAAGCAGATATTGTCTATTTCACGGGCTGTACTGCAGGGTACAATCAGCTTGCTTTAGCCTTTGCGACCTCACGTGTGCTCAACAAGTTGGGAATTAAGTTCACCATGCTTGGGGAAGATGAATGGTGCTGCGGCTCAGCCCTTATCAGGACAGGCCAGGCACACATCAATGATGTGCCACGTGAACTTGCAAGACACAACGTCGAAGCAATCAAGAAAAAAGGCGCCAAAAAGGTTCTCTACGCCTGTGCAGGCTGTTTCCGTGCCTCCAAGGTTGACTGGCCCAGGCTTCTCGGAGAAGAACTGCCATTTGAGGTTGTCCACGTTTCAGAGTTCCTTGCAGACTTGATCAAGCAGGACAAAATTAAATGGGAAAAGTCCATTAACAAGACAATTACTTACCACGACCCCTGTCACCTTGGCCGCCATGTAGGCGTCTACGATGCTCCCAGGTATGTGCTTTCACACATCCCGGGTGTCAAGTTTGTCGAAATGGACAGGATAAAAGAATTCCAGCGCTGCTGTGGAGCTGGCGGTGGGGTAAAGGCAGGTCTCCCTGATCTTGCTCTGGGGGTCGCAGAATCCAGGGTTAAGGATGCGTTAGCAACCGATGCAAATATACTTTCCAGCTGTTGCCCATTCTGTAAGAGAAACCTGATGGATGGCCGTGATGCACTCAAAATTGATGACCTCGTTGTCGAGGACGTCATTGAGCTTGTTGCAGAGGCTCTAGGCCTTGAGACTAAATAACCGAAATAATTAAAGGCTGGTTTATCCAGCTTTTTTATTTCTCTTTTTTTTGATTTTTATTATTGAGCCCATCCCAAAACCAATTTTATTCTCACATTGATAAAAGTCTCAGAATCATTTTCATG
>DADO01000231.1:29770-29892 GCA_002509325.1 Methanosarcina sp. UBA402
CATTTTCATGATCGGAAACTCAATTGGTTATTTGGAATTCGAAAATTTAGAGACACAATCTCGAGTTTTGGGATAGACTCATTTTCAGTAGTTCCAATTTGTTGTAGTTCCGAATGAGAATT
>DADO01000092.1:0-2640 GCA_002509325.1 Methanosarcina sp. UBA402
TAGCTCGGTGGTAGTTCACTTTAATGCACTTAACAGCAAACAGGATTCAAAGAAAAAACCGACGAAAAATGGACAATTAAATAAAAAAATAAAAAAATAAAGCAGAAAACTAATTACGTTGAACTTATAAATTGAGCCAAAATGTCCAAAAAATATTCAATGAGAATTAAGAAAGAATTAACCATATTTTGCGCTTACCATAATTTAGGGATTAATCTGTCTGTCCTCTTTGTGTAGTCCCCATAACCTTTGATTTCCTGAATCAAGATCTCTTCTTCAAGCTTCAACCTATACAAAAACAGGAGAATTAACAATGCTGATATTCCCAAGGAAAAATATGCGTTCAGAATGAGTGGGAATCCGACAGCCTGTAACACATTTCCTGCATAAGCTGGATGCCTTATAAATTTATAGGGACCGCTTTCAATTAACTGATGTTCGTTCTTAATCTCGATATGAGCTGAAAAATATTTGCCCAGCGTCCACATACTCCAGGCTCTGATTCCTGTACCAATTAATGCAAGTGATGCTCCTACAGCTGTAACTGCAAAATTGTGTTGCGAGTAAAGATTGTAATTAAGGTGCGGATAAAATCCGAATCCACTATGAGGGTAAAAAATGTGTTCAAGGACAGGAACAATCAGAAGAACCCACCAGAAAAGTAAAAGCAAACTCCGGGTCCATTTTTTTGATTGCCTACCTTTAACATCTGAACCCCTGTATGCAGCTTTTTCTGCCAGCAAGTAAAGAAACAGGGTTCCTGTATAAGTGTAAATCAGTAGATGGTTTAAGGAATCCCAGCTTTCAGAAAGAAACGCCCCTGTTTTGGCAATGAATAGAAGTATAAGTATGCTTATAATCCAGTTTATCCATTCTTCCTTTTTTCCTACTTCCTTCCAATCTTCAGGCCCTATCATTAACTTTTAATTAAATTAATTGTTTTTCTATTTTACCCAGATGGCAAACTAAACCTGTTGGCAGAAAAAGTACAAAAATAGGTAGTCTGCAAGTGAAAGCTCAGGTTGCTCTACCGTGCTGACAGAAGTGGTTATTTGGATTTGCGGCTTTGAGATCATACTCTTTCCAGACTTCACACGAACCGCAAATGCATTCTCTGTCAAAGTGAAGGTCCCGACAGGTAGCCTTGCCTGTGGAGCAGTATACCCCTGGAACGCCTTCGGGACCAGGAACCTCTCCTTTGGGCAGATTTTCCATTGCTTGTTTTGAACTCTTATTTTTGTCCTTCACACACTGACTGTTAGCCTGAACCGGGCACTGAGAACATCTACATCTGTTAATGTTTTCCTCTATATAAGGAACCACAAACTCCGTGCCTCTTTCAAAAGTTACATTTCTGTCTCTAGGTGTTATAGATTCACTCTCTTCGGTTGATGTATCTCTCCCTTTACTCACAGTATTCCCCCAAATTGATATCCCAATTGGTTTTCCCATTTTAGAGTTTGGCTTCAGGACATAAAAGTGTTTTGAGTTATAGAAGGAATAAACAATAGTGAGAGAGCAAATCCAAACTGAAAAAGAAGAAAAAATTGAGAAATAAATATTACGTTTATAGGAAAATTAAAAGTTAATTTCATGACTTTTATCAAAAAATCAGGTTGCTCTGCCGTGCTGACAGAAGTGGTTATTTGGATCTAACTCCTCAAGACCGTACTCTTTCCAGACCTCACATGTACCACAGATGCATTCTCTGTCAAAATTAAGATCCTGGCAGATGGCTTTGCCTGTGGAGCAGTATATTCCTGGAACGTCCTTAGGATTTGGTACTTCTCCTTCGGGCAGATTTTTCATTACCTCTCCTGAGCTCTGAAGTTTGTTCTGAGCACACTCACTGTCGGCCTGAACCGGGCACTGTGAGCACATACATTTTTCGATATTTGACCGTGTATAAGAAACTAGAGAATCTGTACCTCTTACCTTCTCTTCTGTAAAGCGGTTTTCTACCCCTGTAAAAGACTTTTTTTCAGTCGGATTACCTTTACCTGTATCCATTTTATCCCCCCAATTAAAAAACGTAGTTCCTCGAATTCAATCGCTGGAATCATCTGTTTCCCGGGTTTCCGGGCTTACAACCGGATATCCTGCATTTGTCCAGGAACTGATGCCTCTTTTCATATTATATACCTGATATCCTGCCTTTAAAAGGAGTGTACTTGCCTCAACACTTCTGCCTCCTGTTTTGCAGTAAACTAGAATCTTTTTATTTTTAGGAACTTCGTTTATGCGAGCCTTGAGCAGATAACCTGGGCTCAAATTTGATCCAAAGGCATTGCTTACAGGAATCAGGGTTGCCCCTTCGATATGTGATAGATTGAACTCGGCAGGCGTGCGAACATCAAGTACTAATACATCGCCTTTCTCAATAAGCTCTTTTGCCTTCTGCGCACTTACGTTCTCAACCCCTGACGAGCTCTCCTGTTTCTGTACTGTAAACATTGAGAACACTACTAGAAACAGGAGAATAAGAGCACTGAAATATATCGAATTCCGTTTGTTCAATAAAACTCCCCCGGTACAGTTTCGTTTCCTCGGAAAATATATTAACCGTTTTTACATATTAGATTTCTTATAACTGTTCTACCTATTGAAAAATGACTCAAGATATTGATTTGATGGAGCCAA
>DADO01000092.1:2874-10003 GCA_002509325.1 Methanosarcina sp. UBA402
TGATGGAGCCAAGGAGTCAGATAAATAATTGGAAGTTAAGAATTGAATGATAGAAATTAAAAGTTAACATGGGAATTAGAAACCCTGGAATTAGAAACCCTTACAAGGTTTCAGAATCTCCCGCATAATTCATACTTGTAGAATATATCAAATAAAACTCGTTTGTCCACCTAGTTTGAGGCTGCCGGCCAGTATCAGGAGGGAAGCCCCTACTCAGTTTTTAATTTTATATGAGTATGGTCTTCCACTCCTGTAATCTGACTCAGAACTGCACAAATGATTTACTATACATTTTTTATATTATAGCCTAGCCGATTTAGTTTATATATTACAGCCAGACAAATTTAGTAGTTAACACCCCCTATCCCAACGGTTCTTTCCGAAGAAATCAAAGCCAAAGAAGCCACAGCCACTGCCGCCAAATCTGTCCCATCTGTCCCATTTGTCCCACCTGTCCCATCTGTCACATTTATCCCATCTGTCCCATTTGTCCCATCTGTCCCATCTGTCGTGCCCGCAGTGTCTATCCCTGCATGCGCTCACTGACGTAACTGATATTGCCACTATTAGAGAGACCAGCATGAGCACGCACAATGTTCTCTTTATCAGTCTAAGTTTTCCCATATTCTACACTCCATAAATTTTTTGTTATTTTTTGATACAATCTAAGGTTAATTTTTCAGTTCATTTTTCATTGGCGATACACTCAATGAATTTATTTACCAACCCATCACCTAGATTTATTCTAGGAAAGTACAGATTGGTAAAAAATCTACCCCATTATTTATCCTCATGTTATTATACCGAGGATATGTAAGCCAATGAAAATGATCCTTAAATCGTATCAGTAGATGATTATAACTCAGAGAATATAATAATTAAAGAAATAATAATTAGAAACCAATATTAATTGAAAATCGACATTATCTAGTCTTATTTTGGAAGGGATCTAATGAAAAATAGTATTTGTCATAACCTTTCCGAATTAACTTGTAATCCAATCCTTAATTTTCATCTAGATAACAATTCAAGTTCCAACCTTAGAATCTATACTCAACCCTAAACTATTAATTTATTTCATCTGAGTAAAGGTCCACCCCGATATACATTATAGGAATTTATCATACCAAAATTAAGATCGGTTGGCTGACCTCAGGCAGGTTGAACAGCTAGTTAATTTTATCAAATTTCATTTCGTAATCAAAGGAACTGCCAGATTCAAAGCCATAACTGTTTACATTAACTTATCAACCCGCCCTTCTTAAAGTAAACCCGAAAATCATCTCTTAAGGTAAACATTATAATCATCAAGTATTTCCATGTATAAACATTGATAAAAATTTTCATGTTTCACTGCTTAAATGAAGGAACCTAAATAAAAAGCACGAAAAGAATAGTAAGAATCCTATCTTCCACAAAAATATATTCTCACTAGCAGAAATGAAAAGAAGTACTGTATCATATCAACAAGCAATTCCTGATATAAAAAATGAAATAATTTCAATTCACGACTGAGACAAGTTGAGGAAAACTTATGGTTTATTCTTTAGATTAGAGTATACTCGAAAAGTCAGAAATTTTTAATTTTTTATAAGAGAATAAAACTTGCTCCCCAGACTATATCCCAGACTATATAATTGTAAAAAATAAGAATAGGACTCGTTCGTAAGCCAGTCCAAGGACTGCCGACCAGTACCTGAAAAGGATTTACGTAGCTTACTTAAAAACTAACCGCATGAGACTGCAAACTGTCTGACTCATAAATTTGTCGCAGACATGCTCATGCCTTTTTCATTCTTCAAGCTGGTAAGCTCTGTCAAGAATGTTTTCGGATTTGTTAGATTTCTTAAGTTGAGGGTCTTACTGTTCCTGCAATCCGATTTAAGACTGTACGAACGGGTCGTAGTTTATTTTGAGTCGTAGTTTGTTTTATGTTTATGTCCATGCCGGTTTAGTCGTTACCACCAGCAGTCAAACCAGTCGTTGCCAAATCCGAAAAATGACCAAATAGAACTGGAAAAACCGAACCCGAAATCACATTTGTTTTTGCACCCGAAGTTGCATTTGTGTTTCCAGTCACATCTGTCTTTCCAGTCACATCTGTCTTTCCAGCCACACCTGTCTTTCCAGTTACACCTGTCTTTCCAGTCACATCTGTCTTTCCAGTCACATCTGTCTTTCCAGTCACATCTGTCTTTCCAGATGTTTGCGCTGGCTGACGCAGCTGTCAGTGACACTACGAAGAAGGCCAACACTAAAATACTCATTGTCTTTTTAAATATTCCCATTTATATACACTCCTCAAATTGATACGGTTTTAATACTGTCGGCCTTAAGCCCATTCCCATCGGCAGATACAGCGATTAAATTTTATTTTACCAGTTAATCTTCACGTTATTTGGGGAAGATATGGGAAATATCTTACTGGCAAATTTACCCCCCCTTTTACGCGCTGAAAACTCTACACCATGAAAATGATCTCAAGTTGCACCAATTATTAACGTACCAACAGAAGATATGATTTAGAGAATATAATATATAGCGAAATATAAATTAGAAACAATTATTAATTGAAAATAAATATCTTATAATATACTATTATGGACTTGTTTTAAATAATAATATTTATACAACTGTATCCTAAACTGTTTCTTATGATTTTTAGTCTCGACCTTTAGTCTTAATAAAGATTAGCAAAAGTTCCGATTCATGCTTAATCTAGAGAGTGTTCAGGAAACTCTGCTGTCTGAAAACTTAGTTATTAAATCCAGAAGGAGATAAGCAATTGAAATTCATACCAAAACTGCACAATCAAAATAAAAGAGAAAATATATAAAGTATCAAATTCTATCGCCCAGATATGGTTGAATTTTCGGTAATAGTAGGCTCAACAGGTGTACTCCTTCTGCTGCTGGCATTTTTTCTCAATCTTTTCGAAATCTTGAAGCAGGATACGAAAACTTATACAATCCTTAATGTGGCTGGAGCAGGGCTTTCATGTTATGCATCGGTTCTTATTGACTATATGCCCTTTGTAATTCTTGAAGGGACATGGGCACTTGTAGCCTTTGTGGGTTTAATCCGGCTGCTTAAAAGATCAGACCAAGATTAAAAACCGGATAGAGAACAGGTAGCAAGAATATTAAGAAATATCAGGAAAAGAACAATCAAAAATAATAATCAGACTAGAAGAAACTAATTTAGATAAGAAAAATAGGTATATTTGGTGAGGAATGCCAGAAATAACAGAAAAAAGAAGCAACAGGAAAAAACAACAGGAAAAAAACAACAGGAAAAAAACAACAGGAAAAAAACAACAGGAAAAAAGAAGCAAGAACTGCAAACTAAAAAGTTATATGTTTGCAGCCTTACTTTTAAGCCTAAATCTCTAATCAAGCTGAAAGGGAATTTATATTTCACATGCTTCATTACATGAATATTTTACAGATCAACAGTTAAGTCCTGCCCATTCTTTCGGCCAGGTTCTCTGTATTCTTGATCATAGTCGTGTTTCCGATAATGTTGCATGTAATGTTTTTAGTCATTAATTGAGTTGTACCATCCATATTTCTGATTATAACCATCTTTCCAGTCATTTTATCCATTTTATCAGGCATTCTGGACATATTATCCATTCTTTCGGCCATTCTAGTCATATCTACGTCTTTGAGTATGATCATTTTTTCGTCCATCATATTCATAAAGTCCATTCTTTCAGCCATTGAGGTCATACGATCCATTTTTTCGACATTTGAGATCATGTTATTCATATCTTTGAGTATAATCATATTTCCTGTCATGTCACACATTCTGGATCTGATCATAGCTCTAGCTTGGTTTCTTGCCATGGTCTGATCTCTAGTCATATTCTGAGTTTGGTTTTGGGTCATGTTGCCCTTTCCGGTCATTTCAGGGATACTATGAATTCTTTCGGCCACTTCATTCATACTACCTATATTTCTGATTATAACCATCTTTTCAGTCAGATCACAGGTTATATTTCCAGTCATATTTCCAGTCATGAGCACACTCATGTTTTCCATTCTTCCGGTCATGTTCTCCATGTTTCTGCCCATTCTGGACACATTACTCATGTTTCCAGCCGTTCTGGATACGTTCTCCATATTTCTGGTCATGCTGCAAGTCATAGTTCCAGTCATGTCCCCAGCCATGACTATAGTCATATTTTCCATAATTCCAGGCCTTGCAGACATGTTTTCCATTTTTCCAGCCATTCCGGATATATTATCCATTCTTTCGGCAATTCTCCCCATCTTACCCATATTTCCGAACATAACCACTTTTCCGGGCATCTTATCCATTTTACCGATTATAAGTGCATTTTCGGTCATATTGCCCAGGTCTTTGATTATGAATACCTTTCCGACCACATTACATGTTATAGGTCGGGTCATGGTTCCAGTTTGGGTTCCTGCCGTGGCCCCGGTTTGATTAGCAGTCATATTCTTAATTTTAGTTTGGGTCATGTTTCCAATCTGGGTTCTGCCCATGGCTCCGGTCATGTATTCCATTTTCCCGCTTATATTATCCATACCGACTACAACCACATTTCCAGTCATGTTGCAGGTAATGGTTTCAGATGTTTTTCCGGCAAGGATAACACTCATGTTCTCCATGTTTCCTATCGTGTCCATCGTGTCATCCTGCGCTTGCACAGACACAATAGGCAACGTTAGGCATAACACTAGCAGAGAAACTATCAGTTTTATATTCATTCTCTACCCCCATATGCGAGTCCGACACTGAGTCGGCTATTATATTATCCAATTTATTATATTACTTAATTTAATAAAAATTAGTTTAATATAAATCAATAGAATAATAATTGATCAGCTTATAAATAATTAATCTCTATTAACTATAAAAGATAGTCCAGTTTTAAGGACCAGTAGGCATTTTAAAAGTAATTACCCATCACATATTTACAAATAATATTACAAAACTAAAAAAGATCTATCTTAATTTTATTTTCTGAATAATTAATCGAATCTTTGATCATAATAATAGTTATGAAACTATTATTAGTTGAGAATAAAATTTATTTTAGGATGAGCTTATCATATATAATAAACAGATATTGAGTAGCATGCCCAAAAACCATAATGAAAAATCATATTTAATGCTTACTTTAAATTGCTTTTAATCCTGTTTTTTGCTTCCCAGGTAAACCTTGCCTGGTACTTCTTTTGAACTCTCTATCGCATTTTGCATATTTTGATTCTTTTAGGTTCGCTCCTCACCAGATGAACGGTACAAGCCGGTATCTTACCTTCTTCGCATACTCCTTATATCCTGAAAGCTCCTCGTAGAGCATTCTGTCTTCGAAGTATGTGCGGAAAATGAAAGCAATACCAAGTAACAGTGCAGGGATCAGCCCGTAAAGAGAGCCAATGATGAACGGAGCACATCCATAATACAAAATCATTCCAATATAACCTGGATGCCGGACAATGGCATAAGGCCCCGTCGAAACAACCCTTTGCGCCCTCTCCTTCTGGATGCGGGCTGTAGTTTCAAAGAACTTGTTTTCAACCATTGCCCACACTACAAATGCCCAGCCCACGACGAAAATTATCACGCCGCCTACTAAAAATCCCATCCCTGGACTTGAAAGCTGGAATCTTCCCACATCGAGCCCGCACACAATAAACATTATGAAAATGAATGTGATGTAGAGCACTGTAAACAGCTTATCCCACCACTTCATTTCTCCCCACTTAATTTCACTTCGTACTCTTATAACCTCAGGATTGAACTTGAAGAAAATCCCCATATTGAAGAGCAACGAAATAATATAAAGGCCAAAGAAAAACCATGCTCTGGGCAGGTCAATCCGCCCGGCAGAAAGAAAAAACACCACCATAAACAAGAACAGGCTTCCAAGAACCTGTACAGCTCTTTTGGAAATAGCCTTCCAAAATACTGCATTCTCTTTTGTTTCAGCCATAAAAATTCCCAACGTGTTAATACAATTTCGGGAAGGATCTCCCCGTCCTCTTCATATATATTTCTAGTATTCCTCGCCAAATTCCTCAATTAACATCCTCTCTTCCTTGGGCACTCTTAGAGCAAGCCACAAATCACAATCACTTCCAGCAATACGAAGATCCAGTTGGCGGTCAGTAGGGCGACGCCAAATCCCCAACCGAGCATGGCTGTGTAGAGCGGATGGCGTACTCGGGCGTAGGGTCCGGTGGTCACCAGGCGGTGCTCCTTGCGCAGTTGTAGTTGGGGCGACCACTCTTTCCCCAACGCCGCCTGTGTCCATGCCCAGAGTGTCAGGCTGGCGAATCCAAGAGCAAAACCCAATCAGCCAGCCAGACCGGCAATGTAATCGAATATGTCTCTATCTATGGCGAATTGAGGGCATAAAGCACTAGCATTATGATCAGGACAAAGAATGTCACCACCTGGGCGGTGAACATCCACCGGCCCTCACGCTCGACGGCTTTCCGGTCGGGCATAAACCACTCCCCTGCCAGCCGTACCATCAAGATAGATAGGATGCGGATTAACAGTAGCAACCCAAACAACACCCAAAAGGCGATTCGAAAAATCTGATCCCCATCCATGTAAAAACGCTTCCTGCCCTTTTATCCTCCCTACGTATATTCCATACCCACAGAACTCATAAAGGTTCTTTGGGAAATTCTGAATTAATAGCATCATTTTTTTGATTTCCCTGCGGCTAGATGAACCTGATAGGTACATGAAGAGCAAACGGGACCAGGTTAAAAGAATTTCCCGAAATCCTAACCATCTTATTCTGTTGATTGAGTCGCTCAGGGCAGTCAAACTGTAAGTTTTAACAAAAGGTTCATTCAAGCCTGCCGCTACCAGCAGTTTTTCCCAGGTTTCAGAAGTTTCAATTTTAGCACCGAAATAGCTGCTTGAGAGATATTCAACCACTTCTGCCGGAAGAGGTGTCTTAATCCAGATCTTCTCATTAAGCCCAATATATCCTCCCAGTTTTGTTATCCACACATGCTCACTTACAGCTTGTCCGGGATTCTCAACAAATACAAGTACTGATTCACTTATGACTACATCGAAAAGCCTGCATTTAAAAGGTAGTTATTGGGCATCTGTCAACGGCGGTGAATAATTC
>DADO01000123.1:0-8129 GCA_002509325.1 Methanosarcina sp. UBA402
TAATGATGGACGACCTAAAATTAAGGAAAAAATGTAAATGAATGAGAATTCTCATTCGGAACTACAACAAATCGGAACTACTGATTTTGCAGCAATAAATGAAATACAAGCATGAATAAGTCCTGTAAAATAAAGTAAAGAAGAATAAAGAAAAATGAAGGTAGGAAAAAAGGAGAAGAAGACCGTGAAAAAGGTGAAAAAATACAAATGAAGAGAGAAGTTCCACATTAGAGTGAAATTTTACATTAAAGAGAGAAAATCCACATAAAGGAGAGATATCTCATTAAAGAATATCTCATTAAAGAATATCTCATTAAAGAATATCTCATTAAAGAATATCTCATTAAAGAATATCTCATTAAAGAGAGAGATATTTCTGAAATGGTTAAATTCTGAAATGGTTAAAATGCGGCTAAAAGCTGCTTTTAACCCTCAAAGGCATCCTTTACCTTTTCAAAAAATCCTTTGCTTCTCCTGGTTTTTTCTGTGGATTTCTCGTTTCTTCCCTTTTCATTTCGGTCAGGGCTTTTGCCGCTGCTCAGGGCTTCGAACTGGCGAAGAAGCTCTTTTTGTTCAGAAGTAAGTTTTCTTGGAGTCTCGATTACAACCCTGACGAGCTGGTCACCCTTCCTGCTCCCATGCAAGTGCTGAATTCCTTTATCTTTAAGCCTGAATACGGAGTGGGTCTGGGTTCCTGCAGGGATATTCATCTTGACCTTTCCATGTAGGGTATCAACCATCACATCTGTTCCAAGTGCAGCCTGAGCAAAAGAGATCGGAAGCTCAGTAATTACATCATAATCGACCCTCTTAAAGTAATTGTGTTCCATCACATGAAGCACAACATAGAGGTCTCCGGATGGAGCCCCAGGTTCCCCCGAATCTCCTTCTCCGCTGAGTCGCAGGCTCATACCTGAATCGGTCCCAGCAGGCACATTTACCGTTATCTTCCTCGTATTTCGGACTCGGCCTGTGCCGCTGCAGACCGGGCAGGGAAACTCAATAATCTGACCCCTCCCATGACAGGTGTTGCATGCGGAGGTGCTTACAAACTGCATACCCAGTCCAGAGCGCGTAGTGCGTATTTGCCCTGTGCCGCCACATGTGGGACAGCGCTTTGGGCTTGTTCCCGGTTTAGCTCCCGTTCCAGAACATTTTGAACATCTTTCTGTCCTCGGAACATCAATATCTTTACGGACTCCAAAAGCTGCTTCTTCGAAGGTAATGTAGAGGTCATACTGGAGATCGGACCCTCTCCTTGGTCCCATAGGACCTCTTCTGCCTCCCCCGCCGAAAAACATCTCAAAAATATCTCCAAAACCGCCGAAATCTGCACCCCGGAAGATATCTTCTGCGCTGTATTGCCCGTTTATTCCAGCATGTCCGAAGCGGTCATACTGAGCGCGTTTCTCATCATCTGAAAGCACGGCATAAGCTTCAGAGATCTCCTTGAACTTTTCCTCAGCCCCGGCATCCTTATTCCTATCAGGATGATACTTTAGCGCAAGTTTTCGATACGTTTTCTTTATATCCTCAGGTGAGGCGTCTTTGGATAATCCAAGAATTTCGTAATAATCACGTGTTGTGGCCATCAGGATTCCCTGTTATTTTAAAAAAAGATAAAGCTCCGGAAACTGCTAGCAGGTTTCCGGTAAGGCCTGAGAATCTCCAGGCCTATCTTATTACTTAGTTTTTCTTTATTTACGCTTTTCCTATCTTATTACTTAGTTTTTCTTTATTTACGCTTTTCGTCGTCAACTACCTCATAATCGGCGTCAACTACTGTCTCATCAGGACCTTTTGCATCAGGGCTTTCTGTTCCGCCTGCAGCCTGCTGAGCAGCCTGCTGGGCTTTCTGATACATTGCAGTGGAGATCGGGTATACAGCTTCCTGAAGAGCTTCGGTTTTTGACTTAACGTCTTCGACATCCTTACCTTCAAGAGCTTTCTTAAGATCTTCGACTGCATCAGTTACCTTTGACTTCTGGTCTTCTGTGGCCACATCTCCGGCTTCTTTCAAAGTCTTTTCTGCAGCATTGATCAGGGCTTCGGCATTGTTCCTGGTGTCGACATCTTCTTTGCGCTTTCTATCTTCTTCGGCATGCAATTCCGCGTCTTTTACCATGCGCTCGATATCAGCGTCGGAGAGCCCGCCTGGTTTCTGGATGGATATAGATTGTTCCTTGCCAGTTCCAAGATCCTTTGCACCCACGTGCAGGATACCGTTTGCGTCAATGTCAAAGGTAACTTCAATCTGCGGGATGCCTCTCGGAGCTGGTGGAATTCCATCCAGAGTAAAGCGCCCAAGAGTTTTGTTTTCGGAAGCAATTCCCCTTTCTCCCTGAAGGACATGAATTTCTACAGACGGCTGGTTATCAGCTGCCGTTGAGAAGACCTGGCTTTTCTTGGTTGGAATTGTCGTGTTTCTCTGGATCAGCGGAGTTGCTATGCCTCCCAGCGTTTCGATTCCAAGAGTCAGAGGAGTAACATCGAGCAACAGGACATCTTTGACTTCGCCTCCGAGCACCCCTGCCTGAATAGCTGCCCCTATTGCAACAGCCTCATCAGGGTTGATGTTCTTGTAGGGTTTTTTGCCCGTGAAATTCTCCACAAGCTCGACTACCGCAGGCATCCTTGTGGCGCCTCCGATCAGGATTACCTTGTCGAGTTCATTTGGCGTGAGTTTTGCATCGCTGAGAGCCTGACGCATTGATACAAGGGTCTTTTCAAGGAGATCCTCGGTCATCTTCTGGAACTGGGCTCTGGTCAGGTCAATATCAAGGTGCTTGGGTTCCCCATCAGGGCCAACTGTAAGGAAAGGAAGGTTGATATTGGAATTTGTAACTCCGGACAGCTCGATTTTGGCTTTTTCCGCAGCATCAGTTAAGCGCTGGAGTACGGCTTTGTCCTTTGAGAGATCGATTCCCTCGGTTTTCCTGAACTCAGCAAGTAAATACTCTACAATGCGATGGTCGAAGTCATCTCCTCCAAGGTGAGTATTCCCGCTTGTGGATTTTACCTCAAAGACCCCACCTCCGAGTTCGAGGATGGATACGTCAAAGGTTCCGCCTCCAAGGTCGTAGACAAGAATAGTTTGCTCTATATCTCCTTTATCGAGCCCGTAAGCCAGGGATGCAGCAGTTGGCTCATTGATAATTCTCAGGACTTCAAGGCCTGCAATTGCTCCTGCGTCCTTTGTAGCCTGTCTCTGGGCATCATTGAAATATGCAGGGACGGTAACAACAGCCTGTTTGATAGGTTCCCCAAGATAAGCTTCTGCATCGGCTTTGAGCTTCTGGAGAATCATAGCTGAGATTTCCTGCGGGGTGTATTGCTTTTCCTGGAGGGCTACCTTGTAATTGGCATCTCCCATATGTCTTTTAATGGAATAAACAGTATTTTCAGGATTCGAAACGGCCTGTCTCTTTGCGACCTGGCCTACAAGTTTCTCCCCTTTTTTGGAAAATCCGACCACTGAAGGAGTTGTCCTGCCGCCTTCGGCGTTTGGGATCACGACAGCTTCCCCGCCTTCCATTACTGCCATGCATGAGTTCGTAGTACCAAGGTCAATACCCAGTATTTTTGCCATGTTTTATCCTCACTAGATTACCTGGTTAAATTATTCGGTTAAAATTTTAGATGAAAATTTTTAGACAATTCATTGAATTAAATTATTTATTAAGTTATCTGGTAAGTTATAGTAAAGTTAATCAGTCAAATGTGAGAGTCAAACTATACCTGAACTCAGGAGTAAAGTTTGTCTCTTTTATTTATCTGCCTCATCAGGATTTCTGGCTACTGAGACCATAGCAGGCCTGATAACTTTTGAGTTAAGGGCGTATCCGGATTTGTAGACATCTACTATAGTATTGTCCGGTACTTCAGAGGTCTCGATATGTTGAATTGCCTCATGCCTGTGAGGATCGAATTCACTGGCTTTCTCACTATTGATCTTCTCAACCCCGTACTTTTCGAGAATTGAGAAAAACTGTTTTGAAAGTTGTTCTATTCCGCTGACAATCGAGCTTATATCCTCTGCGGTCTTCGCAGATTCAAGGGCGCGATCGAAGTTATCGGTTACTTCGAGGAAATCCAGAATTACCTGCTCAAGTACAGCTTTCCGGTTATCATCTATCTGGCGGGCAGTCCGTTTTCTGAAATTGTCAAAATCTGCCGCGAGCCGGAAAAGCTGATCTTTAAGGATCTGGTTTTCCTCTTGGCACAGAGCTTCAGGGCTTTTTTCAGCTTCCGAACCAGCAGAAGCCTCTTCGGAATTACCCCGCTTTTCATTAGCCTTTTCCGCCGAAGAACCAGAACTCTGGGCTTTGGAATTTTCAGCCCCAGCCAGGGTATCTTCTTTAGAATCTGTATTTTCTTTTTTATTAAATATCTTCATCAGTCGATCCCCATCAAGTAATTATAACGGTTCTCTCGTCTTGATCTGTGATTGTTTGTAATTCTATAAATATTTTTCGATAATTTGAAAGAACATATTGCTCAAAAAAAGAAAAGAAAAAAAGGAAAAAGAAAAATCAGTAAAAGCGATTCTGAAGTTTATATGAGAGTACTTTGAGCATTATAACGCTTGCAACCATGGATGCCGCGACTGCTGAAATTACCTGGTCCCATCCAATGGTTGAGATTCCTCCTCCAAGTGCAAATTGCACGCCTCCTACAAGCGACACAAACACGAAGGAAAAACCAATGCCTGCAAGAGCCCCTCCGATAAGGGAACTAAGTGTATCCAGCCCCTGCCTTTCGTAAAAAACCATACCTGCGATAAACATTGTCGCAAAGATCAAAAGTACGACTGCGGAGGGTAATGGACTTTCTTTCGTGGAAAAAACCTCAAAAAGCCCAAGTCCCATATCAACCAGGAATATGCCCATGAGAATCGCAATAGAAAGGGTCTTCACAAACGGGTTTTCAAAGACCGACTGGGAATTAGGGTTTCTGCTGCTAATAGTACCAAGCACCTTTATGTTTTGCGATGTTAACTTTTAAATTATAAACCATACAGTTTATATAAACTTTTACATATGCAATTTAGTTCCTGATCCACAACCGCAACCGTTGGGCCGCAACCGCTGAGCCGCAACCGCTGAGCCGCAACCGCTGAGCCGCAACCGCTGAGCCGCAACCGTTGAGCCGCAACCGTTGAGCCGGTTGATCACGCCGTCATGCTGTTTTTCGGTTTTGATCAAACTTTTCTCAAAAGTTTGCTGTCAAGCCTTTTCTCAAAAGGTTTTTGATCAAACTTTTTTTGAAAAAGTTTGCGAACAAAAAGTAATATATAAATTACCGGGTTTTTCTTTCCAATGAAAATTCTGATTGCAGAATTTGCTGTCGGTACTGATATTGAGAAGTCTCTTATCCCTGAGGGGGCAGCTATGCTAAAAACCCTCGCAGAGAGCTTTGTCCATCTTGGGCATGAGGTATACTATCCGTCAGCAGGCACGAAAATCTGTGCGGGCACGCGCTTTGAATCTACAGCTGAAAGTTTCAGGCAGGTAATTGAGAGAAAAGCAAAGGACTGTGATGCAGGACTGGTTATTGCCCCTGATTCCATGCTTCCTGAGCTGAATAAAGTTCTTGAAGAAAATACCGTAAACCTGGGGTGTTCGCCTCAGTCGGCAGCCTGGTGTGCAGATAAACTGCTCTGTACAGAAATCCTGAAAAAAGCCGGGATTAAGTCTCCTGAGATTGTAAAAGAGGCAGAAAAAGGTAAAAAGTATGTTATAAAACCGAGATTTGGCTGCGGAGCAGAGGCAACATACCTGGTCACGGAATTCGAGAACCAGGATGGACTCGTTGCAAGCGAATATATTGAAGGAGAGCACCTGAGCGTAAGTCTTATTGCAGGAAATAATCCGCTTCCTCTCACTGTTAACTGCCAGTTCATAGAGTTTGACGATAAAGAAATCAAAGCTGCTGAAAAAGGAAAAAACGGAGTTTCCGGAATAAGATATAATGGCAGCCTTACTCCTCACCAGACTCCAAGGAGAGAGGAACTCTATGAAACCGCAATCTCTACAGTAAAATGCCTTGACTGTTTCGGGTATGTGGGTGTAGATATCATACTTGCTGATCTTCCGTATGTGGTAGACGTGAATCCCAGGCCCACGGCCTCACTTTTCGGGATCAGCCGCGTTATGCATGAAGAAATCGGAGACCTGTTTTTGAAGAACAGGTTTGGAGAACTGCCTGAGTCAGTACATATTGAGGGAGAGTACCGTTTCTCAAAGGACGCGCTGAGTGAGCTTTTTGGAAAGACTTAAAAGAATGTAACGGCTTGAAAAACCAGAAAAGTGAAGAATACAGGAAAGCTTGAAAAAAACTGGATAAAGGGCTCAAAAATGAATTCAAAAGTTATCGGGCTTGATATTGGAGGAGCAAACACGAAACTTGCTTCTTCGGATGGGAAGGTTGTAGAACTGCATTATTTGCCACTCTGGAAAAACACGCAGCTTCCAGAGGTTTTAAAGGAAATCGCACAGCGACTGCAGCCCGAAAAAGTTGCTGTTGTTATGACCGGTGAACTTGCAGACTGTTTTGAGGATAAGGAACAGGGCATCCGCTTTATAAAGGCATGTGTTGATTCTGCCTTTGGACCCTCAAAGGTGTCGTACATAAACAGTATAGGCAGGTTCCAGCGCGAAACTGATGATATAAGGGAACTTGCTGCTGCCAACTGGGCGGCTTCAGCCAGGCTGATAGGAAAAGAGTTAGGAGATTGTATATTTGTGGATGTTGGAAGCACCACTAGCGACATTATCCCTATAATATCAGGCGAACATAAAGCAGGGCTTACTGATTTCAAGCGAATGGTCAGGAGCGAACTTGTATATGCAGGCACACTAAGGACAAACCTTGCCGCACTTCTCGAAAAAGTAAAGCTTGATAGGGGCTGGTGCAGGACGGCGTCAGAGCTCTTTGCTACGACTGCAGACGCTTATCTCCTGCTTGAAGAAATCAATGAAAGCATGTATACATGCGAGACCACTGACGGAGCAGGCAGGAACAAAATTGATTCTATGCGCAGGCTTGCAAGGGTGGTCTGTGCGGACCTTTCCGAAATCAAGGAAAAGGAAATCTATGATATAGCAAGCCAGGTAAAGGAAAAACAGGTCTCTGTCCTGGCTGAGGCAATTTCTGAGGTTGCGGAAAGGAATGGGCTTAAAAGAATTGCAGCCGCAGGCCTTGGGGAATTCCTGATAAAAGAAGCTGCAGAAAGGCTTGGTTTCGAATGTATTTCAGTATCCGGGCGCTGGGGAGAAGAAATCTCAAAAGTCTTTCCGGCATATGCGGCTGCAGGGCTGCTTGATGCACAACCCTTTTAAAAAAGGCTTGACCGAAAATGCAGGTAAATGTATTGAGGCAATTGAATAGAGGTGGAGGTGCCTGTGGATGAAAAACCTGAAAGGAAACCTATGAGAGTAGTGATCAAAATCGGGGGAAGCCTTATTAAAGGGGCTCCTGGGCTTGTGGACAGGCTGGTAAAAGAATTTGGCTCAGGAAGCCCGAAGATTCCAGATGAAGGAGATGTATCCAAACTGCCATTTTCCATCCTCATAGTGCCTGGAGGAGGCGTTTTTGCCGATGCCGTAAGGGAAGTTGACGAGAAATTTTCCCTGGGAGCCGATGCAGCTCACTGGATGGCTATACTCGGTATGGAGGAGTACGCCTGCTACCTTCAGGACAAAAGCTGCGCTGCGGCTATAGATTCGATATCAGATCTGCCTGTGGGGGTGTCTGTTTTTTTTCCATACAGACTCCTGAGAAACCAGGATCCTCTACCTCATACCTGGGATGTGACCTCAGATACTATTGCTGCCTGGGTTGCAAAACAGTCAGGGGCAGTATTAATAAAGGCGACTGATGTAGATGGCATATTCAAGGACGGAAAATTAGTCAGGGAAATTTCTGCTGCCAGCTGTACAGGGAATTGGGCAAGCTGTATCGATTTTGCCCTGCCGGAATTTCTTCTGAAAAATCGGATGGAATGTTTGGTTGTAAACGGGAAATGCCTGGATAGGGTTATTCAGGCAGTGTACGGAAAGCCTGTGCTCGGTACTCTGGTAAAGGGGAATATTTAAATTGTATATCGTATATGACTAGGGCAGAAGCAA
>DADO01000123.1:8377-9591 GCA_002509325.1 Methanosarcina sp. UBA402
TAAATTCAGTTCATTAAATCTGCTAATGTTAACAAAGGTGCCATGGAAAGCAGAAGCTTGAGGCTTAAGGAAGGCACCTGATTCACCGGTAACTCGTTACAAAATCTATTATTGGAAGCAACATTGGAATTTAACTATTAAGGAGAAAAAAAATGTCAGCACAAAAAGTTGAGTACTGTACTTCATGCGGGATCCGCCTCGTGGAAAAGGGCTATGTAAAGTTCCCATGCCCACAGTGCGGAGCAGAAATCGGAAGATGTGCAAGCTGCAGGCAGCAGGGGAATGTATACACCTGCTCAAAGTGCGGATTCAAGGCACCCTGATTCAGGCAAAGTGCCGAATGATATCTAATGCCGAATGTGTAAACGAGATTAAACTCGGTTAAAAAGACCAGATAAGAAGATAAGAGGAATCAGAATGGGCGATGTTGCAGCAAAGATAAAAGTTATGCCAGAAGGCGTTGAAACTGACCTTGTAGAATTGAAAGAGAAGCTAAAAGCCGTAATTCCCGCAGGAGCAGACCTGCACGAGGATATCGTCGAAGAACCTATTGCTTTCGGATTAAAAGCCCTGATTGTGACATTAATTGTTAATGATGAAGAAGGCGGAACTGAAGCTGTAGAAGAAGCCTTTGCAAAAATTCCCGGCGTCGAGAACGTCCAGGTTCAGGAAGCCTACCGTATTTAAGAGAAGAAAAGACCCGGACAACGCGTCCGGAAAACCTCTTTTCAATTCTCCTTTCTTTAAAAGGGCTCGTAGATCAGGGGTAGATCGTTACGTTCGCAACGTAAAGGCCGCGGGTTCAAATCCCGCCGAGTCCACTTAAAAACTTTTATTTGTTTGGATAAATGTTACTATTTTTGAAATGTAACTATTCAGGCAGCCTTTTTATATTATGAAGCGTAAAACCCCTAGGTCTTCAGCCTAGGGGATATACGTGTCAACTTCTCCAATATACTTTTCGTTATGCTTTGGCTTCATATAGGCCATCGAATAATGTAATATTAGACATAGGTTGAGAACCAAGCAATCTTGTTAAAGAGCCCACATCAGGCTCAGTAGGTCGTAGAAAACTCTTTGACTCTAGCTTGTTACTACGTAAAGCCGAAACGAGCGAAAGAGCGAGACTCAGTACGGACGGTTCAGCCGGAATTAATGCCTTGGAGACGCCGATGGTCATCTATGAATTAGGAAGCCGCTCAGTCTTTAGCTCA
>DADO01000123.1:9753-9946 GCA_002509325.1 Methanosarcina sp. UBA402
GGAAGCCGCTCAGTCTTTAGCTCAAGGGTAGTTCACAGACCACACATTTTTTACCTTATGCTCTAGTCTAAGGGGATTGCCTTGGAAGTAACTGAGTAAAAGAGTCTTGGGCTGGGCTATTCGAGTCAAAATAACCGCATTTAGAAGCTTCGGTACAGCTAAATACTCGTGAAGAAGCAATAAGAAAGTTGAT
>DADO01000123.1:10127-10316 GCA_002509325.1 Methanosarcina sp. UBA402
TGAAGAAGCAATAAGAAAGTTGATATAATCAAGTTCAGTGCATTTAGGGGATTTATTTCACTCAACTCAAAGATTTTTTTGATTACATTTTCTTAATACATAAACGGTCGTATTTTAATACAATTTCAGTAGTTCGCTAAAATTTTCCCTCTACTTTTAGTCTACCTCCATTACCTCAGACGCCAGACT
>DADO01000019.1 GCA_002509325.1 Methanosarcina sp. UBA402
ATAATGATGGACGACCTAAAATTAGGGAAACTTAAATTTGAGTTAACCACATGAAATAGCGAAGAGCCAAAATAAGTAATTTAAAGAAAAATGGCAAAGCCTCAGATAATTTCATTTCATATCTTTTTTATAATATAAGCTACCTGCGAAGCTTATCACAGATATCTTCAAACTGATATTTTAAAAATATACCAAATGTTATTCTTCCACGTTCAATAATTAAGGATCGTTTATATACAGTGTTAGAAGATTAGATTCTAGATAAAAATTAATAATGATAATAAATTCAGGTCTGGCTGCGGCATCAAATTATAACAATTAGCACAGGTAAATTATTCCTGCATTTAAAAAGAGCTTTTAATGCGAGTGAGAGGCAAATGCTCGCAAAAACTCTGAAAGCGAAGAAACAGAGCAATATATTATTAAAGCCCGATAAAAAAACTAATGTTTAAGTATTCAGATCTTTGAATTTGCAAAATATGATTAGAAAAGTATAAGAATAATAATTGGAAAAGCGCAGCAATACAGTTAGAAAAGTACAGGAACACGCTTAGAAAAAAGGGATTGGAGGAGTTGATTATCAATCACGATGAAGCCTTTCAAAGAGGTCTTGGCCTGATTAAACAAAAAAGGTATGAAAAATCGATTAATGTTTTCAACAAGCTTGTGGACAAAGACCCAGGTCACACAGGAGCTCTTTTCAACAGAGGACTCGCCCTGCTGAAAATTGGAAAAACAGAAGAAGCCCTCGACTCTTTTGAGAAGGTCCTGCACTTCGAGCCAGAAAATTCAGATGCCCTGTACAAAAAAGGAATTGCTCTAGCTACCCTCGGAAAATTTGAAGCGGCTCTGGAAGCCTATGATAACGCACTTGAACTAAGTCCGGAAAATCCAAAAATCTGGTACTGGAAAGGACTTATACTTGCCGAACTGGAAAGGGCTGAAGCTTCAATTCTTTGTTTTGAGAAAGTGCTTGAGCTTGAGCCAGAATGCGAAGCCGTCTGGTATGCCCTGGGAACCGTAGCTGGGGAAACCTGCCGTTACGAAGCAGCCCTCGAAGCTTTTGGGCACGCCCTTGAGATCAACCCAAAAAATGCAGACGCTTGCTACGCAAAAGGACTGGTCCTTGCAAAGCTTGAGGAGCATGAAAAAGCGCTGGAATGCTTTAATTCTTTAATTCGGGAAAATTCCAGGCATACAGACGCCTGGGAACAAAGATGTCTTTCGCTGACAAAACTTGGGAAAAATGAAGAAGCTCTGGAATGTATTGACACATTTTTAAGGAAATTTCCTATTAATGAGACTGCTCTCTATCACAAGGGTATTCTTTTAAGCGAACTTTCCCGATATGAGGACGCCGAAAAAACCTTTTCGAAAATCTTGAAAATTAATCCGGGAAATAAAGAAATCTGGCTCAGGAAAGGGCTTGCTCTTCTCCAGCTGCTCAGGCTCAATGATGCTATAAAGGCTTTTGAAGAAGCTATCAAGCTGGATCCTACCTATTTCGAAGCCTGGAATTACAAATGCTTTGCTCTGATGAAGCTTGAGGTCTATGAAGAAGCCCTCGAAGCTTTTGACTCTGTGCTTGAAATGTATCCGGAAATGAAGGAAATCCAGTACAACCGTGCTCTTGCTCTCGCAAAACTGCAGCGTTTTGAAGAGGCTGCACAGGCTTTTTCCAGAATTGCCGAGCTTGATCCTGCAGGAGATGCCCTGTACCAGCAGGGGCGCTTGCTTGCAAGGGCAGGGAAGTATGAAGAAGCCCTAAACGCCTTTGATTCCATGCTCGAACATAATCCAGGATTTATTGAAGCCCAGAAGTTCAGGGGCACTGTGCTTGTCAAGTTAGGTCGTATTGAAGAGGCACTTGAATCTCTTACACAGAGCCTTGAAAAAGAACCTGAAAACTACAGACTCTGGCTCAGGCAAGGGTTAATTCTCCTTGAAAGCGGAAAATTCGAGCCTGCTCTGAAGGCTTTTGAGAAAGCTGCTGAACTTAACCCCGAATGCGAAGCCTGCAGGATGGATAAGGGTTTTGCTCTTTATTCCATGGGACGCTATGAAGATGCCCTTAATGCCTTTGAAGAAGGTCTGCGGCTGAACCCATATCTTGAAAACGGCTGGAATAAAAAAGGAATAGTGCTTGGAAAGCTTGGAAGAACAGAAGAAGCCCTTGAAGCTTTCGGAGAAGCCGTAAGGCTCAGGCCTGATTTTGAGGACGCCTGGAGAAATAGAGGACTAATTTTACTGGCTGCCGAAGAATACGAAAAAGCAAGCAAAGCCTTTGCCGAAGTTCTTAAAACAAGCCCTGGAGACCTTGATACCATTTATAACAGAGGAATAGCTCTGTTCAAAATCGGAAGAAAGGAAACTTCCCTGGAATGTTTTGAAATACTTCTCTCTCTTAATCCCGATTACCCTGATCTTTTATACAGCCTTGCAGTTGCCCAGGTAGAGCTAGGGAAACAGGAAGAAGCCCTGGAAACCTTTGAAAAACTTGCTGCAAGGAATCCCGAGGATCTGGAAATCCAGTGCAGGAAAGGAAAACTTGCGATGGAACTAGGAAAATATGAGGATGCACTTCAGACTTTTGATCGAGTGCTTGGGAAAAAGCCAGAATCCAGGGAAGCCTGGTATAGAAAAGGACTTGTCCTGATAAAACTGGAACATTTTGAAGAGGCAATAAAAAGCTTTGAAAAGATTCTTGAGATTGACCCTGCTTACAAGGATTCATATTACCAGATTGGGCTTTCCTATTTTGAACTTGAAAATTTTGAGGAAGCTGTAAGAGCTTTTGAGGTAGCATTTAAAATAGATTTTGAAAACCTTGATGCCCTTTATATGAAAAACCTCGCTTTACTAAGGTTGGGGAGATATAAGGAATCCGCTTCAGGTTTCAGGGAAGTCCTTAAAAGAGATCCGTCCCATACCGAAGCTCTTGCACATCTGAGCACAGCCTGCTTCAAACAGGGGCTTTACAAAGATGCCCTTGAGCTTTTTGATATAGTTCTGAAAGAGAAACCAGAGCGAAAAACCGTTCTTTTCAGGAAAGGGGTCGTTTTAAAAGCCCTTGGAGAAGTAAAAGAGGCTTCAGCTATCTTTGATTCAGTCCTTAAATTGAAGCCTGACTGTACTTATGCTCTTGAGCAGAAAGGATATACTCACTTCGAGCTTGAGGAATATCAGGAGGCGGTTGAAGCGTTTAAAACGGCGCTGGAATATTGCCCGAAAAAGGAAGATCTGAATTATTACAGAGGAATTTCCTTCTTCAGGCTTGGGAACTTTGAAGAAGCCGTAAAATCCTTTGAAAACGCTTCTGAGCTTGGCTGCCAGAAACCCGATTTGTCTTATTATACAGGAATTTCCCGTTTCGAAATCAGGGAATATGAAAAAGCAGTGGAAGCCTTTGATGCTGCCCTTAACACCGGAGCAGCCAATCTCGAGCTTCTGCGCAAAAAGGCTCTGGCGCTTTTCGAACTCGGAAAAGCAGAAGAAGCAGTTTATACAGTTGACACTCTTCTCGAACATCTCGAACTTGCAGCTGAGAATTTTAACATTAAAGATGCCGAGGAGATTGGGAATGAAAGTAAAGGAGAAAATGAAGAGGAATTAAAAGGAAAGAGCACAGGAAAATTTAAAGGAGAAATCCCGGCATTTGGGGACTCCCAGGCTTTTGAAGAACTCCTTGAAAAGTTTGCATTCTCCCTGATGGAACTTGGGAGATATGAAGAAGCCCTGTTGCCGCTTGGAAGGCTTATAGCGAACGAATCGGCCCCAAAAGCGGCCCTTTACGGCAAAGGAACCGTACTTATGAAGCTCGGCAGACTGGAGGAGGCTCTTGAGATATTCTCAGAACTTCTTTCACTTTACCCTGACTTTGAAAAAACCTGGTACAGCAGAGGGCTCATTTTATTCTCTCTGGGATACTATGCTGAAGCTCTTGAAGCCTTCGAACAGGCTGTCCTGAAAAATCAGAAGGAAACCCCAGGGGAAAGTCACAGGGAAGAACAGATAGAAGGTTCCGGATTTAAAGATAAATTAAATGATGCTGAGCTTGACGACGCCTGGACGAAATTGGGGCTTGCCCAACTCAAACTGAGAAATTATGAAGACGCCCTGGAGACGTTTGGAAAACTCCTTGAAACAAAACCAGACGCTGCAGACCTCTGGTATCTAGCAGGGCTTGCTTTAAGGGGACTTGACCAGGACGAGCAAGCCGTTGAAACTTTTGAAAAGGCTGTAGAGCTCGATTCAACCCTGGAAGCTGCCTGGGAACAAATGGGGCTTGCCCTGCTTGGACTGAAAAGGTACGAAGAAGCCTGCCAGGCTTTCAGTTCCGCTCTGATCGTAAATTCTGAGAACGTAAACGCTCTCTATAGCAGGTCAGTTGCGAATTTCGAGCTCCAGAACTTTGAGGAAGCGGCGCAGGACCTTGAAAGGGTGCTCCTGTTTGCCCCTGATTTCCCGGATTCTGTTGAAGCCTATTACAGGCTTGGAATTGCCAGAATGGAGCTTCAGGAGTATGAAAAAGCCCTTGAAACTTTTGATAGAATTCTGGAGCAGAACCCGGCGCACAGGGAAGCCCTGTTTTACAGCGCGCTTGTGCTTTTCAATCTCGAAGAATATGAAGCTGCTGCCGAAATCTTTGGAGTGCTGCTTGAAGCCGCGCCCGAAGATCCCGAAAGCCTGAACTACTTCGGGCTCTGCCTGCTGGAGCTCGAAAGCCCGGAGGCTGCCCTGAAAGCCTTTGAAAGAGCCGCGCTTTTCAATCCGAAGAACGAAGATGCCCTTTACAATGCAGCCACGACCCTTATCAAGCTAGGGCGAGCCCAGGAATCCCTTGGTTATTTTGACCGCATCCTTGATATTTCCCCTGAAAACATCGACGCTTTGAACTATAAGGGAATCGCCTTCTGCACGCTTGATATGTACAGGGAAGCCCTGAAAACCTTTGACCTTGTGCTGGGAAAAGACCCTAAAAACATCAAGGCGATCTATAATATAGGGATCGTCTGCTTCAAACAGAAAATTTATGAAACTTCCTGCAGGGCTTTTGGCGAAGCCCTTGCCCTTAACCCCTGGCACGAGCAGTCCCTAAGATATTTAGGAATTTCTCTTGCAAAAATGGGAGAGTACGAGGATGCCCTGAGAACCTTTGACAGGCTGCTCAGGATAAACCCGCGCGATGTCCAGTCCATGAATTACAGGGGAGTTATTCTCGGAAAAATGGAAAGATACTTAGAAGCCATAAAAACTTTCAATGAAATCCTGCGCCTCTATCCCGACATGGCAGACGCGAAAAGGAAACTTGAAGCCTTAAAATGCATTCAAAATGAAGAGGATTTCGGCGAAGATCTCTACTAAGGTTCAAGGTTCTGCAGAGAAAAAATTCCTGAGAGGTGGAGAGAATCTTTTCTAGATCTCTTTTTTTCTAAATGTTATTTCATAGAGCGGATCCCAAATTTAAAAATCCTTTTTTAGATCTCGAACCTGGAATAATCTTTTAACTAATCATAGAATTTCTAATCCTGCCCACCCTCCACAGATATCCCTTCAATTCACAGATATCCCTTCAATTCACAGATATCCCTTCAATTTTCACAATTTTTCTGCTATAATTTTCTGAAAACTGCCCTTGTAATCCAAATTTTATATGTTTTTCGAAATATCAAACACTTTTCAACCTACCTTTATTGAAAACTTCCAGCAGCCATTTCCCAAAGCTTCAATTGAGATAATAATTGTAAATTTTCAAATAACTCTTTAAAAGCGATAACAAAAATGCTATTTTTTGAAGGCATCTGTGGAGGATCAGATCTCAATTGAAAAATACGGTATTTTGGAGGATGTGATGAAATCTCAACTAATTATAAAAATAATTATTTTCAAAAGAAATCAAATTGCGTGCAGCCACTCCACCCTAAAGAGGCTGTTCGACAATTACTACTGGTAATAACCTGATCCTTCTTTTTCGATTTAAAGGCTTTATATGCCTTATTTTTCACATATTTTTACCCTGAAATTGCATTATCGGACAGTCTGTAAAGGACGGGGTATTTGTGACCCTCCTCACTTCCGAAGTGATAAAGAATTTAGAAAAAAATAAAAGAGGCCGCTTTATCTTCTAATATTCAGGCCTGCTTCATAGCCTCTTGGGAAGCAGTCACTATAACCTCTTTCGTAGCCTCTGGCATAGTCGCTTTTCCTGACTTCTTTCTTTATGAATGCACTAGCGAGCTTCTTGCTGTCGGCTTTGCCTTCTCTAAATCCGTCTTTATAACCATCTCTGCAGCCGTCTTTGTAGCCTTTGTTATATTCTTTTTGATTTCCGCCTGTCGACCCAGCTTTCAGGCCTGCTTGATAGCCTTTTGGGAAGCAATCACTATAACCTCTTTCGTAGCCTCTAGAATAGTCGCTTTTCCTGACTTCTTTCTTTATGAATGTACTGTAGGGCTTCTTGCTGTCGGCTTTACCTTCTCTAAATCCGTCTTTATAGCCATCTCTGCAGCCGTCTTTGTAGCCTTTGTTATATTCTTGTTGGTTTGCACTTACTGCCACAGCTGTCATTGACACTATAAAACAGACTACCAGCAAAAAAGCTAATGTCTTTTTTATACCCATTTATTCACTCCCTCGATCTGTTTCAACTTTATCAATTTTGCGGATGTTGGTTTTTCAATCTATCCAATACCAGCAGATTATTACTTTACCCATAAATAGTCCCAATTTATGATGAAGATATTAACAATAGTAAATTCTATCATCATTTCATCTACAGGAACCTGCTAACAAAGTCAATTTCAAACATCCGCAATATGATAGTCATTACTCATATAATATAATATTAATAGAAATAATAATACGAAATGAATTAAAATTTTCGCATCGAAATAACTAAGTTGTATATAGGCACAAAAACTTGACTCTAAATTTACAGGCAATTCACAGTATCGCCCAGGAATCTGAGTCAGACCAAGCTATTATCAAAAAATTAATAGAAAATTAGGCTATCAATTCCACCCATTACTGAATATATATTTTTAACAATACAGATAATTATTTATAAACAATCAATTTTGTATCTATGGTAGTTATGTTTAAACTAAAGGAAATAAAGAATAACGCAAAAAAGTACATAGAACTATGTAAACTTATATACTCAGACCCTCGAACTCCCAAAACTGCAAAAATACTATTATGGATAGCCATAGGCTATGCATTATCACCAGTCGATTTAATACCGGATTTCATACCTGTAATTGGACATCTCGATGACATAATAATCGTTCCTGTTCTTCTGTACATTGCAATGAGAGCAGTACCCAAAAACGTGTATATAGAAAATTATGTTCAGGTCTTAAGGACATAAGTTTTATCCAGAAAAGACTGTGCAATTTTAGGTTTTCGCGTTCTGAACTTCTATTCAGACAAAAAATCTGTAAAACTCCTTCTTATTTAGACCATAGACAGTTTAATTTTTATCTCAGATGGAAAAATCAAACTTTTCCTGAACTTTTTTCCTGAACATTAATTCCTAAAAGTATATGCTCCATTGAATAGAAACAATACTTAACTTTGCCAGATGTACTTTTGAATCCATTTCAGGTTCAATAAAATAGAAGCCTTATCGATTTTTAACGCGGGGGTATTAGAAATGTTGATGATGGACATCATTACCTGGGAGCCGAAAGACTCCTTGAAAGTCGCGGAATTATATGCGAATTACGAGTACCCGAAGGACATAAAAGTTCTCGATGAATGGACTGACCTTACGGGCTACCGCACATTTGTTATTTATGAAACTGAAGATGAGAAAACCTATGCGGCTTCGGTCCTGCCATTCATGGGACTTTGCAGGTTTGAGACGTTCCCGATCATGAAACTTGACAAATTTATGCAGCTTGCTCAGAAATTTGCCGAGAAAGCCGGTGAGAAAGGATTCGGCGCAGAACGGGGTGAAGAAGCCTCAGGAGAACTTCTTCGGCAAATAGAGAACCTTGAAAAGAGAATTCAACGCCTTGAACATCATTCCTTTGTCCAGCAGGAAGATGTAACGTGAAAACTTAGATCCGAAGCCGGATTTCGGTCCTGCTTGGAATTTTCACCTCAAATTCATTTTTCAAGCTCAAAATGAGTTTAAACAAATTGGAAAAGAGAAAAAGTATTAAAGAAGATAAACAGTGGGTTTTACCCCCTAAAGTTACATTCCAATTATCTTCTTTCAAGTTTTTTCAAGGGCTGATTTTATATTTCCTACCTTATATTTCCCTTATATCTTGATCCACGCTATTCACCTATTTTTGCAGTAATCCCATTTAATCATAAAACGCTAAGCGTTAAGATGATGGTGATTTCGTATCAGGACAACTTAGAAAAGTACTAATATTTAAAAGAGATTAACGAAAAAGGTGTTTTAAACATGCCTTTTCATGTAATGCTGATCCCGACCCTCGGTTGTCCCGCTCAATGCAGTTATTGCTGGAGTTCCGAAGAGAAGTCTCCGATAATGAGTATCGAGACTATAAAAGAAGTGGTTGAGTGGCTTAGAGTTTTCAGAGGAGATCCCGTTACTTTTACTTTCCATGGCGGGGAACCTCTGCTAGCAGGGGCGGACTTTTACAGAGAAGCATTGCCGCTCCTGGTTGAGGGTTTAAGCCCTCGAAAAATAGCTTTTGCAATACAGACAAACCTCTGGAAAATGACCCCTGAAATAGCCCAAATTTTTGCGGAATATGGGGTTCCTATAGGCTCCAGTCTGGACGGCCCAAAAGAACTTAATGACCTACAAAGGGGAAAAGGATACTACGATAAAACCATGAGAGGCTATGAAATTGCCAGGGAGCATGGGCTTAACGTGAGATTCATTACCACTTTCACGTCCCATTCTGTAAAACTTAAGGAAGAAATTTTCAATTTTTATTTTGAGAAAGGTTTAACTCTCAAACTACACGCCTGCCTGCCTTCACTAAAAGGGGATAATCCTGAGAAATGGACGCTTGCTCCCGAGGAATACGGAGAACTCTTAATTTATCTTCTGGACAAATATCTGGAAAACCTGGGCCAAATTGAGGTTATGAATATTGATCACCTGTGCAAATGTGTATTCACAGGCAAGGGCACAGTCTGTACATATGTTGATTGTATGGGAAATACCTTTGCAGTTGGCCCTGATGGAAGCATATACCCTTGCTATCGTTTTGTTGGAATGCCCGAATATGTTATGGGTAATGTTTATGACCGCCCGACCATGGCAGACCTTGCCCAATCCAAAGCCTGGAAGCAGATGCACAGGTATAAAGAATATGTGGACACAGCATGCGGCAAATGCTCCCATATCAAATATTGCAGAGGTGGATGCCCTTACAATGCAATAGTGCCTACTGGCGGCGAGATAAAAGGTGTAGATCCGCACTGCGTAGCCTACAAGATGGTTTTTGATGAAATAAACAAGCGTGTCAATGAGGAAATGTTCGGTGGTCCCTCAGAGATGGAGAATATGTTTTTGCCCCAGACCATGAAATCTTCAAAGCCAGGAATAATGTCGCTCATGCTTAAGAAACTTTGAGATAAGCTCAAAATGTACGGAATTTAAGACTCTGTGCTGTATTATGTGGGTTTAAAATATTGTTTTAGTTATAGAGTAGCCAAGCCACAAAGAAAACACTGATTCCGACTGTGATTTTCAACAACAAATGTTTTCCAAACTTTAGATATGCTACTTTACATTTAGTAAATGGATAGAAGTTACCCACTCAAAGCAGAGAAAAGTCTAAAAAATAAATCATTGGAACATAAGGAGTCTCTTAAATTCACGAACCGAAAAATCAGCCATATCAGAACCTCTATTCGTAAAAATTCAGTTATTTCATGTGGCACTAAAAAATAGGTAATTTGACTTTTCTGATACTTTTGTCAAAGCTACGTTAGGCTATCAACTTTTGTGAAAATTAATGATTTACAGGTTCATTGGCTAGTTGGATTGTACCTGAGTAAAAATGATCTCTCAGTTATGAGATGTAATCCATTGGAGAATACCTTTAATATGCGCACTTATTCACGCATATATTACAATTCATTGGTCATCGGTTAAGAACTTTCTTCCATTTGCCAATCTTGCTTTTCACTTTTTTCATTCAAACCATTCTTCTCTGAACCTTTCTCTATTTACATGTGGATCTAATGCTTGACTTTGATATACACTCATCACTGTTTCAAAAGTTCTTTCAATTCCACATTTATGTAGAATGACTGACAATAAATTCGATGCATTTTCTGCAAATATTATGCTCCATCTTTCCTGAGTGTATCGAACCATTTTTTTTCTGGATGAGCTGTATTATTCCTTACTATAGAATAAATCCTTATGCTAACGATTAATGTCAATATTGCGGCCCAGATAGGTGCTTCAATTACCTGTTCATTCTTTGTATCCAGAACGTCAAGCGCGTATTTACAGACGATAAGACAGAAA
>DADO01000018.1:0-36422 GCA_002509325.1 Methanosarcina sp. UBA402
CTCCAAGCAATGGACACCTCCAAGAGCTTTAATTCGAGCAGTCTCTGCCCTACTCTGGTTGGAGTGATCGACTTCGTTTAAAAACAGGGGTTGAGCTGCAAATACAAATATACATATCTATTTAGGGTATCTATTAAATTACCCATAAACATATCATTATTATTGCCACTCTGTATTCCCATTTAAAATATCGGTCTAAAGTGCCGAGTATTGGTCTAGTATATCGAGTACATGATTACATCCTTTACAACACCTTTACAACAAATCAGTTCATTATTTTACCGGTGAATTCATGCCCCATAGATGCACCAGATGTGGAACCATTTTCGAAGACGGAGATTCTGTCATTCTAAGCGGCTGCCCGAACTGCGGTTGGAATAAATTCCTTTATGTAAAAGACGAACCTGAAGGCTTGGAAAACCAGGGTATGTCTGTTCTGGAAGAACAAAAGCTGGACCTGGAATCCTCTCTGGATGAAGTTGTCAGGAGTATTGACGAAGCTCTTGCCTCTGAGCAGGAAAATGTAGAGCAGGAAGAGCAGGAATCAGAAGCCGAAAGGGAGGCAGTTGAAGAAAGAGTAGAGTCTGTAAGAATCCTTGGACCTGGCTCCTACGAGCTCAATCTAGAATCCCTTTTTGAAAGGAAAGAGCTCGTTATGGCAATCCGAGAAGAAGGGTCTTACGCCCTGCACTTACCTTCGGTTTTCAATCAGCAGAAGGAAAAACAAAGAGAAAGATCAAAATCAAAAAAGTAGAAATAATCTTTAAATTTTCCAAAACTCAAGGGAATTTCTTGCTTGGAGATTTCTTAAAGTAGTTTCAGGATCGTTTTTATAGAACGAACTGTAAAAGCTAATACCTTTCTCCTGGAGAATATGATCGTTAACTTACCTATTCTTGTAATTTTCTTTGATTGATTGCTTTTTTCAGGAATTTTATAATCGTTATTAAAAAGTTCAAGGAATCTGCTTTTATCGTTTATCTTAATTATCTTATGTCCAATGCCTTCTTATTTTCTTGTTACGAAAAAAGAGTATTTGGCAATAGGAAAATTTATATACCATTGGTACTAACTATAGGTTAGTGTCTTGTGTATATGCCTTTCTAGCTAGTCTTCTGGGCAAAATTTCAGGAGGAATTCGCATAATTCTGTTAGAATTGCTCAAGACCGGAATGTCATAGTCTACCTAAAAACGTAGGATCATAAAATCTTGCATATCACAAAATATGACATTATTGCCTTAATATCTTATAAATTTAGACTTATAAATTTAGACGATTATCAGAGGGGAATAATGGACCCAGCAAAACTACTTGACATCCTGGGGAATGAAAACCGCAGAAAAATTATTCAACTTCTTGCAAACCGCCCCTGCTATGTCAGCGAAATCTCTGGCAGGTTGGGAGTAGGGCCAAAAGCCATAATAAGCCATCTGGGGCTGCTTGAACAGGCAGGACTTATAGAGTACAGTGTGGATGACCAGAGGCGCAAGTACTTTAACATCGCAAACAATATGCGGCTTGAAGTGTCAGTATCCCCATATGCCTATACAGTGACACTTCACGACATTGCTTTTGACGAGGAGGAAAAACGAGAAGCTCCTGCAAAAAAGGAACTCTCTACAAGGGAAGACTCATCGGCTTTTTTTCTTAAATTGAGCAGCAGACTTAAGGAGCTCAGAGCAAGGCAAGAAGAACTGGCAAAGATGCAGCAGCAGCTTCAGGCTGAGTACACAAAAGTCATGGACCGTTGTCTGGATTCAATTGAAGAAGTTGCCAGGAACTCTGTAGAATGTGAGCTTCTGTTTGAGCTTCTCAAAAATGAAACTACTCTAGCTGCCTTATGTTACAACCTACGCTTGCACCCGAGTATTGTTAACACTAACCTGATAGACCTTGCAGAGAGAGGATTTATTGAGCATAGTATCAAAAATAACCAGCATTATTGGAAATTACGTGAGACCGGAGTTGAGAACGAGTGATTGAAGAAACGAACTTGAGAGTTGCTGAAGCTTATCACAAGGACGTGGGCAGGGGAATTGCAAGAATTGACACCCGGCTGATGCAGCAAATGGGGCTCGTAAGCGGCGATATCATTGAGATCTCAGGGAGGACCAAGACCTATGCAATTGTCTGGCCAAACGTGGAACGTGACCAGGAAAACCGGATTCGAATCGATGGGAACCTGCGCAGTAATGCAAAAGTAGGAATTGATGACAGGGTCACGGTTCAGAAAGTCCAGGCAAAGCATGCTCAGAGAGTCACCCTTGCTCCTTCTCAGCCTATAAGACTCGTTGGAGGTGCTCACTACATCCTCAGAATAATCGAGGGAAGACCTTTGAATAAGGGTCAGCAGATCAGGGTGGAAACTGTAAACAATCCCCTGACTTTCGTGGTTGCATCTACAAGACCTGCAGGTCCTGTCGTAGTTACCAAGGATACTGAAATCGTCATCAAGGAGAAGTCGGTTCAGGAAATCAGGGTTTCAGAAGGCATTTCATATGAGGATATCGGTGGGCTTAAAAGAGAAATTCAGCTTGTCAGGGAAATGATTGAGCTGCCACTAAGACATCCTGAACTTTTCCAGAAGCTTGGGATTGAGCCTCCAAAAGGGGTGTTGCTCCATGGCCCTCCAGGCACGGGCAAAACAATGATCGCAAAGGCAGTTGCAAGTGAAACCGATGCCAATTTTATTACTATCAGTGGCCCTGAAATCGTTTCCAAGTATTATGGAGAAAGCGAGCAGAAGCTCCGCGAGATTTTTGAGGAAGCTGAAAAGGATGCACCTTCTATCATCTTCATAGACGAGATTGATTCCATTGCTCCCAAACGTGGCGAAGTTACAGGAGAACTGGAACGCAGGGTAGTTGCCCAGTTGCTCTCCCTCATGGACGGGCTTAAGGCCAGAGGTGAGGTAGTTGTAATTGCTGCCACAAACCGTCCGAACTCCATAGATGAAGCCCTCCGCCGCGGTGGAAGGTTTGACAGGGAAATAGAAATCGGGATTCCTGACCGCAACGGCAGGAAACAGATCCTTCTCATTCACACAAGAGGCATGCCAATTGAAAAGGAGGTTAGCCTTAGTGAAATTGCAGACGTAACTCATGGTTTCGTTGGCGCTGATTTATCTTCCCTGTGTAAGGAAGCTGCAATGCACGCCCTGAGAAGGATAACTCCTGAAATCGATATCGAAGAAGAAATTCCACAGGAAATTCTTGATAACCTTGTCGTCACCAAAGAGGATTTCAGGGAAGCCCTGAAGAATATCGAGCCTTCAGCAATGAGGGAAGTTTATGTTGAGGTTCCGCACGTGGGCTGGGACGATATCGGAGGACTTGAAAATGCAAAGCAGGAACTTATTGAGGCTGTGGAATGGCCCCTGAAATATCCTGAAATCTTCAGCACTATCAATGTAAAACCTCCAAAAGGAATACTGCTGTTTGGACCTCCTGGTACGGGTAAAACCCTGCTTGCAAAGGCTGTTGCCAGTGAAAGCGAAGCCAATTTCATCAGTATAAAAGGTCCGGAACTGCTCAGCAAATATGTGGGTGAATCCGAGCGTGCAATCCGGGAGACCTTCAGGAAAGCAAAACAGGCTGCACCAACGGTTATCTTCTTTGACGAAATTGATTCAATTGCCCCTCAGAGAAGTTCTGTTTCAGATACGCACGTATCCGAACGAGTTGTCAGTCAGATCCTTACTGAACTGGACGGGGTAGAGGATCTAAAGGATGTGATCATTGTTGCTGCAACGAACCGGCCTGATATGGTTGATCCGGCTCTCCTGAGGCCAGGCCGCTTTGATAGGCTCATCTATATAAAGCCGCCTGAAAAAGCAAGTAGGGAAAAGATCTTTGAGATCCATACACAGGGAAAACCCCTTGCAGAAGATGTTAATCTCTCCGAGCTCGCTGATATGACCGAAGGATATGTAGGTGCGGATATCGAGGGCATTTGCAGGGAGGCTGCAATGCTGGCCCTGAGGGAGATCGTTGTTCCAGGAGTTGGCAGAAAAGACATTGAGAAACGGGCAGGGGAAATCAGAATCTCAAAGAAGCACTTTGAACGTGCAATCCGCCGTGTAAAGCCTACAACATCCAGGGAAAATCTCACGGCTTATGAACGGCATGCTGAGCTCTTTGCCAAATATGCAACCGAGTTTGAAGAAGAAACTCCCGAGTTTGAAGAAGAAACTCCCGAGTTTGAAGAAGAAACTCCCGAGTTTGAAGAAGAAACTCCCGAAACAGGAGAACAGGGAAAAGAAATCGAAAATAAAAATGTTCCGGGTTTTTTGAAGCCAAATAAGTCTGCTTTCTGAAAGGCCGACAAATCTCGGCCTTTTTATTTTCCGGAGCTTAGATTCTATTGAAAATAATATTAAATGATTTGATTAAATTTGATTAGCATTTATCTGAGAATGAATATTTACCTGATTATGAATCATGAATGGATAAATTAATAATGAAGTGATTATATGGACAGAGATAGGAAAAAAAGGAAAAACTTTTTCGATGAAATCTTTGGAATTGACTCACTTGAGGATATGGACGAAATGTTCGAACGCCTTAGCAGGGCAATGGGGACGAATCCGGAAAATCTCGGGCAGCAACCTTTCGTTTATGGATTTTCCGTAACCCAGAGATCAGGAGAAGATCCTGAAATTCGTGAGTTTGGGAATATTCCTATGTTTGAGTGGACTGAAACGAGTGAATCCGGGGAAATGCATAACCTCGATATAAGAAAACCTCTAATTGACGTACTGGAAGCCGAAGAGACCCTGCACGTAATTGCCGAAATTCCGGGCATCGAGAAAGAAAATATTAAACTGAACGCAACTGATTTAATACTTGACATCGAAACAATAGATGGGAATCCAAAATATTCCGAACGTGTGGAACTGCCCGTAAAGGTTGACCCCCAGAGCGCAAGAGCTACATACAAAAATGGGGTGCTTGAAGTTACCTTTAAGAGGTTGGAATCCAGTTCTCGGACCTCAATAAATATTGAGTGATTTTTGAGAATTATACTGTAAGTACAACAGCACTAGGAAAAGCAGAGGTAATAATGGTGGGCACAAGAAAAAGAAAGGATTTCTTTGAAGATTTTGGATCTGAACTTTTTGACAACCTGGAAGAAATGATCGAAGCCCTCCTGGAAGATATGGGAGAGCCTGTTCCCTTTGTCTACGGATTTTCTATTATTCGTTGCCCAGAGGAAGATCATGAGTTCCAGGAATTTGGAAAAGTTCCGGAATATTTTGAAGACGAAGAGAATCTCTTCCCCTCCGAAATAAGAGACCCTTTAATTGACATCTTTGAAAGTGAAGAACTGGTACATGTACTTGCAGAACTCCCGGAGGTTAAAAAGGAAGATCTCCTGCTGAATGCGACTGCTCAAAATCTAGATCTCAGGGTAATTGGAGCTTCGGAATATTCGCAGGTTATAGAGCTTCCTTCCCGTGTAGATCCTAACAGTGCAAAAGCCAGTTATAATAATGGAGTGCTTGAAGTTACCTTCAGGCGGTGTACTGAAGAAAAACCCGTTGAAATCGAGATTAACTAATGTCAACTAACTTGAAGAGTTGAGTGAAGGATCACACAGAAAGCACATTAAAAATCTCTTGAAAAAACATCAAGAACTGCTTGAAAATACATTGAAATCTGTTTGAAATTTGTAATTGGAAATGTCCAGTATCAAGTCTTGATTAAACTACATGTCGGGAAGCAGTTTAAAGTAGATAGTATGCAGAATCTTTTTAAGAAAAAGCTTTTCTAAAGCTTTTCTGTTACTCTAAAGCAAAGTTAAATTTTTAATGCATACTATTTATCTCTGTTTGTATATTTTTTCGCATATACTTTTGGCTATTGTTAATGTTTTTCTGCATTCTATTTTAACTTTACCTGTATTTTTCTTTCATTTTAGAGTGTCTTTTCTCTATTTTGCCATTAATATAAGGCGCTTATGCATTGTTTTTTCAATTTCCTTTCCAACTTCCTTTCCAATTTCCTTTCTAATTTTCTTTCCAACTTCCTTTCCAACTTCCTTTCTAATCTCCTTTCCAACTTCCTTTCTAATTTCTATTATCTCAATCTACACATTGAGGCTCTAAGCAATAACTAATTTAATTTGCTGAATTATTTATATTGAAACTTTTAATATAATTCAAATATTATATATTTAACACGATAACTAAATTTCATAAATTAGTATAAAAATGATTTGATTGGTTATTTAAAAAGGGCTGAAAAATTTGAGGTTTTTAGTTATAAACTTTATAACTGCGAAGTTTTAATGATTTGCTGTACTTTCGATGTGAACAAAAACACAAAATATATACACATGATCGTTTAACAGGGAATCTATAGTCCCGAAATATAAAGAAAGTATGGGCGGTTCAGGACGAAAGCTCAAGATATTAATTCTTGCTAAAGGAAGTTTATTCCGCAGCCTTTAAGACAAGAATCAGTCTTGTGCAGAAGACTGAAAACTGTGCATCAGTTTAAAAATTAGTTCAAAAATTAGAGAAGGCCACATCGGTAGATAAATTCAATTTATGTAATAAGAAAGATGAAAGAAACAGAAATAAATTTGTGGTCTTTTTATGAGACAGCATAAAATATTATCTCATAAAGTTAGATCAAAAGTATCCTCTTCAAGCGCCAAAAACATATCTCAATTAAGGTTCCCATAGGGAGAAAATCGAAATCTTTCTTATACACATGAATATTGAATTGATCTCTGGAAGAATATGAATAAGGCCTTTGTAAAGCCAAAGAAATCGGGGCTTTGGAGTGTTTAACAGCGAGACAATAGTTCAGGCATTTGTAATCTACAGTGCTCACAATTAATAATTATACTTACAGGCAAAAAATAACGTTTATAAATTTAGGTATTGTTTAGCTATTTTTTTCCTCAAAAACATTCTTTTAGAGGGTTAAATTTCTACATGATTTATTAAATAATCTTTACTGTGAACACTATAGACTACTAGTGGATACTATGAACTTTTGATGAATTCTATCAAACTATAGAATGAATCGTAAAAGGAGGAAAAAATTATGGCTCTTGAAACAGGAGTTTTAATTGGATTTCTTATAATATTCCTGGCTGTGTTGCTAGGGCCTTTTAAAATACACGTTATTGAGGAAAATCTGGAACCATTTTTGCTTGTGTGTGGAATAGCAGCAATGACTCTTTCAGGTTTTACCGAAATACCGGGTACAGAAACAGGCTGGAGAATGGAGATTATCCACGAAGCATTAACTGCACCGCTGCATGCTGGAGAAATTTTCGGCATTCCAATCGGTATATTCCAGATAGTGCTTATTGTCGGATTGATTATCTATAAATGGCATACCCCAATCCATGGAGCAATCAGAAAATTAACTGATATGCTTTCTGTTAAAATCTTAGGTTTTCTTCTCATTGTTCTTCTTGGTATGTTTTCAAGTGTGATGTCGGCTATTCTTGCAGCAATTATTCTTGTTGAGGTAGTTAATGCAATGCCTCTCTCACGAAAATCCAAGATAGATCTTACAATTGTCGCATGTTTCTCAATAGGGCTTGGTGCTGCGCTCACCCCTCTTGGAGAACCTCTCTCAACAATCGCTATCTCAAAATTATCGGGTGAGCCTTATCATGCCGATTTCATGTTCCTGTTTAATATGCTGGGCAAATACATCATCCCAGGTATCCTTGTATATGGTGTCATTGGAATGTTTTTCCTTGGAAAAGCTGGTCAAAAAGACCAGGGAATGGGAGCAGCAGAATATAGCGAGACAATGAAAGATGTCATTATGAGGGCTGTTAAAGTCTACGTGTTTATTGCAGCACTCGTGTTGCTCGGAGAAGGTTTCAAGCCCATTATACTTGAATACTTTATCCAGATCCCTTCCACGGTACTTTACTGGGTTAACATGGTCTCAGCCATCCTGGATAACGCTACTCTAGCTGCTGCTGAAATAGGGCCTGCTCTTAGCGAACTCCAGATAAAGAGTATACTTATGGGACTTTTAGTTGCAGGCGGAATGTTGATCCCTGGAAATATCCCAAACATCATCTCTGCAGGCAAACTGGGTATTACCAGTAAAGAATGGGCAAGGCTTGGAGTACCTCTTGGGCTTATTTCAATGGCTATTTATTTCGTCATTATCTTCTTCCTTGGAATATAAGCTCAAAGTTCCTCCTCACCTAACACAGATTCCATTCCAGATCCAGTAATGAATTAGCATTAAAAACCACTGATTTTGGAACAGAGCCACTATATAAACTTAGTTTCAAGTCGACAGAGTTCCAAATAGACTCAGTCTCAAATAGGCTCAGTTCCAAAATCAGTGATATTTGTATTTTTGGCTTGAAATATTGAATTTTATAAAACGATTTCTTTCTTCGAGACAGTCAAAAAACTCAAAATTATCTTTCCCTATATTGAACTTTGAATAATCAATCGAGTTTTTGAACATGAAAATCGTTCTGGAAACTCACTCAACAGCCAACTTTGTAAGTCATAAATGATTAAGAAAAGAGGAGATTAAGAAAAGAAATTTTGGGATCGGCGTTAGGGTAAAAACCATATTGGTTAATTATAAAAAATGGCTAAAATATTTGTGATTTTTTGTTACAAACTTTATAACTGTGAAGTTTTATATAATTTGCTGTTATTTTAATAAGCAAAAACGGAATATAAATAATCATTTTGTTTAACAGGAATTCTTTAATCTCGAAATAAAAATATTTATGGTTATTATAATCTATAGTGCTCACAATTAACAATTCAATTAACAATTGTACTTGTAGCCAAAAAACATTTATATATATTTCAGTACTGATTTGCTATTTTATCTCTCAAAATGTATTTTTAGAGAGTTTGGATCCCTATATGATTTATCTAATCATTTTTATTGTGAACACTATTAAGATTGTGAGTGGATACTATAAACTAAATTATAAAGGGGGAAAATAATGGGGCTTGAACCAGGAATTTTAATTGGATTTCTTATAATCTTCCTTGCCGTACTGCTTGGCCCTTTTAAAATAAAAATTATTGAGGAAAATCTGGAAGTATTTCTGTTCTTATGCGGAATTGCGGCCATGACAATTGCAGGCTTTGTCGAACTCCCAGGATTAGAAACAGGCTGGAGAATGGAAATAATTGAAGAAGCATTTACTTCGCCTCTAAATATTGGAAAGATTTTCGGCATCCCAATTGGCATATTCCAGATAGTGCTCATTGTCGGGTTGATTATCTATAAATGGCATGAACCTATCCACAAAGCAATCAGGAAAATGACTGAAGCTCTTTCTCTTAAGGTTATGGCTTTTATTCTTATCGCTGTGCTTGGTCTATTTTCCAGTGTAATTTCCGCTATTCTTTCTGCAATAATTCTCGTTGAGATGGTTAATGCATTGCCTCTCTCACGAAAATCCAAGATAGATCTCACGGTTATTGCATGTTTTTCAATAGGACTTGGCGCTGCACTTACCCCTCTTGGAGAACCTCTTTCAACAATTGCTATCTCAAAATTATCAGGTGCGCCTTATCATGCTACCTTCACTTTCTTACTCAGCATGCTTGGCAAATACATCCTTCCAGGCATCCTCGTATATGGTGTTATTGGAATGTTCTTCCTAGGGAAAGTTAATATAAACGAACCAGGGATGCAAGTTGAAGAATACAACGAAACTCTCAGGGATGTCGTTCTGAGGGCTGTTAAGGTCTATGTGTTTATTATGGCACTGGTATTTCTCGGAGATGGTTTTAAGCCTATCATATTCGAGTATTTTGCACAAATCCCTCCAACAATCCTATTCTGGGTTAACATGGTCTCAGCTATTCTTGACAACGCCACTTTAGCAGCGGCTCAAATAGGACCTTCCCTTACCGAGCTCCAGATAAAGGGTATACTTATGGGACTTTTAATTGCAGGTGGGATGCTAATTCCTGGAAATATCCCGAACATCATCTCTGCAGGCAAACTTGGTATAACCAGTAAAGAATGGGCAAGGCTTGGAGTGCCTCTTGGGCTTATCTCAATGGCTATCTATTTCATCATCATTTTTGTGATGAAAATCTAAACTTAAAATTTGGCCTGATCTGATGTTGGTTCTGTTCCAGAATCAGGTGTTTTTCAGTTTTTGAATCTAAGGGTTTCCAGTTTCGTACTCACCACTGGATTTTGGAACAGGATTAATGGATCCAATTGAAGAAGAGTTGAAGAAGAATTAAAGAAACAATAATAGTTTAGTCTGTCGTGTCCTCTTCAAATCTCCAGGAAAATAAGTTTCACTGGTCTGCTAAATTCTCAAATTTAGCCAAGTTAAAAACATACTCAAGAGATTGTCTTGACTATCTTTTTTATTTTTAAGCGGTTTTTTATGTTTAATTACTTTTCAGATTTTTTTGCGGTAATTGACTCTTATACTCAATTACAAGACACTTTTTTCAGAGATTTTTGTGTGCAAGATCGACTTTCATACATATACAATTTTTCAGGTTAGCGTTGATGTAAGATATTATAAACTGTTTTGTTTCAGAAAATTTTGACCGAAAGTAATTTCTCTAAACAAAAAAATCCATTCTGGATAACCTTCAATGGTAAACAAGCAATTTCTCTTTGTAAAAAACATTAGTATTTAATTGAATATTGGGAATAATATATTATCGAAGAATAAAATGGAGTAATCTTTATAAGACTAAAACATTCTAGGCTCTAACACTGTTTAACAGTAGTCTTTCAGGCTTTATAGTCTAGCATAGTATTAAAAAGGAGGAAAAAAAGTAATGGCTCTTGAAGTAGGAGTTTTAATAGGATTTCTTGTAATATTCATAGCCGTGTTGCTCGGTCCTTTTAAAATAAAAATTATTGAGGAAAATCTGGAACCATTTCTGCTTGTGTGCGGAGTAGCAGCAATGACTCTTTCAGGTTTTGCCGTAATTCCAGGTGTCGAGACCGGCTGGAGAATGGAGATAATAGAAGAAGCAATAACCGCACCGCTGCATGTGGGAGAGATTTTCGGCATTCCAATCGGTATATTCCAGATCGTGCTTATTGTTGGATTGATTATTTATAAATGGCATACCCCAATCCACGGAGCAATCCGAAAATTAACTGATATACTTTCTGTTAAAATCTTAGGTTTTCTTCTTATTGTTCTTCTTGGTCTGTTTTCAAGTGTGATGTCGGCTATTCTTGCGGCAATTATTCTCGTTGAGGTAGTTAATGCAATGCCTCTCTCACGAAAATCCAAGATAGATCTTACAATTGTCGCATGTTTCTCAATCGGGCTTGGTGCTGCGCTCACTCCTCTCGGAGAACCTCTCTCAACAATTGCTATCTCAAAATTATCTGGCGAGCCTTATCATGCCGATTTTATGTTCCTGTTTAATATGCTGGGCAAATATATCATCCCAGGTGTCCTTGCTTATGGTATAATTGGAATGTTTTTCCTTGGAAAAGCTGGTCAAAAAGACCAGGGAATGGGAGCAGCAGAGTATAGCGAAACAATGAAAGATGTCATCATGAGAGCTGTTAAGGTCTACGTGTTTATTGCAGCACTCGTGTTGCTTGGAGAAGGTTTCAAACCCATTATACTTGAATACTTTATCCATATTCCTTCTCCGGTACTTTACTGGGTTAACATGGTCTCGGCCATCCTGGATAACGCTACTCTGGCAGCTGCTGAAATAGGACCTGCTCTTGACGAACTCCAGATAAGGAGTATACTTATGGGACTTTTAGTTGCAGGCGGAATGTTGATTCCTGGAAATATCCCGAACATCATCTCTGCAGGCAAACTTGGTATAACCAGCAAAGAATGGGCAAGACTTGGAATACCTCTTGGGCTTATTTCAATGGCTATTTATTTCGTCATTATCTTTGTGCTTGGAATATAAGCTCAAAATTTGCCCTCAATCTAAAGTAAATTGAGTTTCAATCCAGTGATGAATCAGGAATCAAAAATCACTGGATCTTGAAACCGAATTGTGATAAATCATTTAAATAATAAAAGTTGTAGAACTAATTACAGTTTTATTATATCTTATTCAAATTCGATAGAAAATGTGGCTTTCAGAAATTTCATCATATCTCTAAATTTACCAGGGTCTGAGAAATGCATTCAAAAGGGTTAATTCCTTAAATATCAGAACAAAACTACATCTTTCCCTCTAAAGTGAATTTTTCCATCGAATTTGAGTAGATCCTATTTATTCAGTTAAGTCACCCACTGGCATTTTTCATTCCGTCTTTTCAAGATTATAATTAGATATCCAACTCCCAAATTTATCTATCAAGTTTTTTCATTCTCCACGTGCACCCTTAAGTCCACTATGCCTTTTTTACAATTCTTACCCGGATTTCTAATTATCTCATTTTTCAGTTTCCGCATAGTTCCGGAAAGGTAAGGCTGCGAAACTCCTAGCTGGACTGACAATGGGAATAAATTATCAGGTACCTGGCGATTTTTCTTCTTTATCCTTCAGGCTGACCAGGATAAAAGAGATTGTTCGAATGTGACAAGTTTCAGAAAATGACTTTGTTAAGGATTTCGAGTGGAAAGTAAGCTTAAACTTTTTTTCAAAGAGGATGAAGTTAATTAGAATATAGACGGAATAAATATATTATTGGATAGTATAATATAGGATAATAAATAATAAAACAGGTAATCTGAATGCCCAGGCGTTCGAGACTTTGTAACGTTTAGTAGTAAATAAACTCCCCAGGCAGTTTATAAACCAGAATCTACCAGAGGAGGAAAAACTAATGGCTCTTGACCTAGGAGTTTTAATTGGATTTCTTGTAATATTTCTGGCCGTATTATTTGGGCCTTTTAAAATAAAAATTATTGAGGAAAATCTGGAAGTATTCCTGTTAATATGTGGAGTACTTGCAATGACCCTGTCAGGCTTTGCCCAAATTCCAGGCATAGAAACAGGTTGGAATTCGGAGATTATTCACGAAGCAATAACCGCACCACTGCATGTGGGAGACATAGCCGGAATCCCAATCGGTATATTTCAGATCGTGCTGATTGTCGGACTGATTATCTACAAATGGCATGCTCCGATCCACAAAGCAATCCGAAAATTAACCGACATACTTTCTGTTAAGATCTTAGGATTTCTTCTTATTGTTGTCCTTGGCTTATCATCCAGTGTTATGTCGGCTATCCTTGCAGCAATTATTCTCGTTGAAGTAGTCAATGCAATGCCTCTTTCACGGAGGTCCAAAATCGACCTTACAATTATTGCATGTTTCTCAATCGGGCTTGGTGCAGCACTTACCCCTCTTGGAGAACCTCTTTCGACAATTGCTGTCTCAAAACTTTCAGGTGCACCTTACTATGCAGGCTTTGATTTCTTATTTAACATGCTTGGCATCTACATTTTCCCAGGTATCCTTGCATTTGGTATTATTGGAGTGCTTTTCCTTGGAAAGGCTGATACAGAAGCGCATGAAATGGAATCAGCAGATTATAACGAGACTATGAAAGATGTCATAATGAGAGCTGTTAAAGTCTATGTATTTATTGCAGCACTTGTACTGCTTGGTGAAGGCTTCAAGCCAATCATACTTGAATACTTTATCAAGATCCCGTCTATGGCTCTCTACTGGATTAATATGGTTTCGGCTGTTCTTGACAACGCCACCTTAGCGGCTGCTGAGATCGGACCTGCGCTTAGCGATTTCCAGATAAAAAGCATACTTATGGGGCTTCTAATATCTGGCGGAATGCTGATCCCTGGAAATATCCCGAATATTATCTCTGCGAGCAAACTGGGTATAACCAGCAAGGAATGGGCAAGGCTTGGAGTGCCTCTTGGGCTTGTCTCAATGGCTATCTATTTCGTCATTATCTTCTTCCTTGGAATTTAAGCTCAAAGTCCCCCTCGCCTGACATAGATTCGTTCCAGAATCCAGTCAATATAAGATTAAATTCCCCTGATTCTGGAACAGAATCTTAATACATCCCATCAACTGAGCCAAGCCAAAACTCAAAATTCCCTTTCCCTATATTGGATTTTGAATAATGAATTGAGTTTCTAAGCGTAAAAATCGTTTTGAGACTTATGTACAGGCAACTTTGGAAGCCCTAAATGACTAAAAAAGGTAGATTTGGGATTGACTCATTAATAAAAACGTTTCTAATTTTTTAGATCTCTGAAGATTCCTTTAGATCTCAAAATATTCCTTTAGATCTCTGAAGATTCCTTTAGATTTCAAAATATTCCTTTAGATCTCAGATCATTCCTTAATTTTACTCTCTTCCTGTGATTTTCTATTTTGGATCCAGAATTACACCATCAAGTAAACAAGTTTTTATTTATGTTCAGTTACTTCCTTCAATCAGGATTATAATTCTATTTAACAATATTCTATCTAATAACACTCTATTTGGGAAATTTACTTATTCAGTCAGGAGGAAGACAATGCGAAGGGATTATATAGACACGGGCTATAGCCCAAAGGATACCGATCTTATCTGTGAATTCCATATTGAACCATCAACAGGAGTAAACTTTGAGGAGGCTGCAACCCATATGGCAGGGGAAAGCTCTATAGACTCCTGGACTGAAATTGTCACATTAAGCCCTGAACTTGCAGCCAAACTGAAGCCCCATGTTTTTTACGTGAATGAAGAAGCACAGACTGTAAGGGTGGCTTATTCGGAAGAGCTTTTTGAGCTGGGTTCGGTCCCGCAGGTCCTCAGCGCTGTTGCAGGAAATATCCTGAGTATGAAAGTCGTTGACAACCTGAGACTGCAGGATATTGCTTTCCCGAAGCCAATGCTCCGTGAGTTCAGAGGTCCCAAATTTGGGTTGCCAGGAGTTAGGGAACTTACAGGGGTGCAGGACAGGCCTCTCATAGGAACTATTGTCAAGCCTAAAGTTGGATTAACTTCCGAAAAGCATGCTGAAGTGGCTTATAATTCCTTTGCAGGCGGTTGCGACCTTGTCAAGGATGATGAGAACCTTACAGACCAGAAATTTAATAGCTTTGAAAAAAGAGCTAAATTCACTCTTAAGCTCGCAGAAAAGGCAGAATCTGAAACAGGGGAGCGCAAAATGTATCTCTGCAACATTACTGCCCCGACCTGTAAGGAAATGATTCGCCGCATGAATATTCTTAAAGACCTGGGGGCAAGCTATGCAATGGTTGACGTTGTGCCTGCAGGCTGGACTGCGCTTCAAACCCTGAGGGAAGAATCCGAAGACATAGGCCTGGCGCTTCATGCCCACCGCTGCATGCATTCAGCCTATACCCGTAACCCACGCCACGGGATAAGCATGCTTGTTGTTGCTAAGCTCTGCAGGCTCATTGGACTTGACCAGCTTCACATAGGTACGGTTGTCGGGAAGATGCATGGGGAAAAGCATGAGGTTCTTGCTCTTAGGGACGAATGTGTGCTTGACAAGGTACCTGCAGATGAAAGCCAGCACGTTCTTGCCCAGGACTGGGGAGGGTTGACCCCCATGTTTCCGGTGGCATCTGGAGGACTTGCTCCGACTATGATTCCTGACCTGTATGCTATCTTCGGAAAAGATGTTATTATGCAGTTCGGCGGCGGAATTCACGCGCACCCTATGGGCACAGCAGCCGGAGCCACTGCCTGCAGGCAGGCACTTGATGCGGCCTTTGAGGGAGTTAGCCTGCAGGAATATGCAAAAAACCACAAAGAACTTGATGTTGCTATCGAGAAGTGGCTGAAAAAGTAAGCCGGAAAAGGATAATAGGAATAATAATGGAAAGGTGTTTACCTCTGGTGCAGGCAGAAAACGGAAATAGAGTAAAGACCCTGGTTTTCCGGATTTCCGAAAAAAATTTTGATTCCATCCTTGACAGGGCTGCAGCGATTATCAAGAATGGCGGGACTGTGGCTTTCCCCACGGAAACAGTCTACGGGCTTGGAACTGACGGCCTTAATCCCGATGCAGTCTTGAAGGTTTTCGAGGCAAAAAAACGCCCTGTAGGAAATCCCCTTAGCTTGCTTGTTCATTCAAGGGAAGATGTTGAGAAAGTGGCAAGAAACATTCCGGAGAATGCTTTCAGGCTTATGGATGCTTTCTGGCCAGGCCCTCTTACGATTATCCTTGCGAAAAATGATATCGTTCCCGCCATTACCTCAGGAAACCTGCCATCAATAGGAATCCGTATGCCTGATCATAAAATCCCTCTGGAACTTATAAAGAGGGCAGGCACCCCTCTTGCTGCTCCCAGTGCCAACCTGTCAGGAAAGCCCAGTCCCAGTCTTGCAGCTCATGTTATATCAGATCTTACTGGCAGGATTGATGCAATTCTTGATGCTGGGGAGGCTTCAATAGGCCTTGAGTCAACTGTAATTGATATGACTGTCAAGCCGCCTGTTGTACTCAGGCCTGGAGCCATTAGTATTGATGAGCTTGAAAGCGTTATAGGAAAGGTCAGGTCAGGATACAAAAACGGTGAAGCAGGAGACAAATTGGATCTGCTGGAAAAGAAGGCAGGTCAAAAATACGGGCACTATACTCCTGATACAAAGGTCGTGCTTGTCGAAGGGGGAGGTAAACAGGTTTCGGAAAAGCTTGTTAAACTGCTTGAAAGTTACAGGAGCAAAGGGCAAAAAATCGGGTTTCTTCTTAGTGAGGAAACCCATGAGGAAATTTCAGTTCTCCTTGCTTTGAAAAATCTAGGTCCAGATGAGTGCTTTTTACTGGGGTCCAGGAATGATCCAGAAGTAGCTGCAAGAAAACTCTTTGAAGGGCTCAGAATGCTTGACAGTAAGGCACTGGATGTAATCGTGGCTGATGGATCTTTCAGCCATTCAGGACTTGGGGAAGCGCTCATTAACCGACTGAGGGAAGCATCTTCCGTGAAACTTTTTGTTTGAGCTCAGTTGTAATAAAGAGTTATAGTTGCAACGCAGAGTTATGAGTTATAATACAGGATTGAAGATTCAGTTTAATGTTTGAGAGAGATGGGTTTGAAAGCAGAAAAAAAGAAAAATCTGGCAAAAATGCAGGCTTATAAAAAGGTCGTAAGTCAGAACAAAAGAATAAACAAGATTAACCTTGTAGTGCTGGCTGCTGGCTTGCTTTTAACGGTTCTGGGCATGGAAAAGGCAGGCAGCTATCTTCTCTGGACAGGTATGTTTGTTCTTCTTATAACCGCAATTTCAGGTATCCTGGCATCAGGGTCTCTTCGCAGGTAGAAATAATGCCGATTTCTTTTTTAAAGGAGTTTTCAAATGGGAGAAACTATTGCAAGTAAGGAAATGCACGAATACTTCAACGAACTTGAAGCAAGGCTCAAAGAAGCTATCGAGATTGCAAATACAGCTCGAGCTCGTGGAGGAGATCCAAAACCCATAGTAGAAATTCCACTTGCGAAGGATCTTGCGGATAGGGTTGAGAACCTTATAGGAGTAGAGGGAGTTGCTGCAAAGCTTCGGGAGCTTGAGACAGAGATGTCCAGGGAAGAAGCTGCTCTCGAAATTGGGCGTCAGGTAGCTGAAGGCGAGGTTGGAAACTTTGCAACAAAAAAGGATGCAGTTGAAGCTGCGATTCGGGTTTCCATGGCTACTCTTACTGAAGGAGTGGTTGCAGCCCCAATTGAAGGCATTGACAAAGTTGAATTGGGAACGAACGACGATGGTTCGCAATACATCCGGATTTTTTACTCAGGGCCAATTCGGAGTGCAGGCGGGACCGCCCAGGCGCTTTCCGTGCTCGTTGGTGATTATGTAAGGCGTGGGATAGGGATTGACCGCTATAAGCCTAGGCCCGAGGAAGTAGAGCGTTATGTGGAAGAGATTCTGCTTTACAAGAGAGTTTCAAGCCTGCAGTATACGCCCTCGGAAGACGAGATTCGTTTGATAGTCAGAAATTGTCCTGTCTGTATTGACGGTGACCCAACCGAAGATGCCGAGGTAGAAGGGCACAGGGATTTAGAGAGGATTGGGACAAATCGTGTCAGAGGGGGAATGTGCCTTGTACTTGCCGAAGGGCTCGCCCTCAAGGCACCCAAGATTCAGAGACATGTCAATAAGTTGAATATGGATGGATGGGACTGGCTGGAAACCCTTATAGGGGGTTCGAAAAGCGGAGGCAGTGAAGAAGATGATCAGAAAAGTAAGGTTAAACCGAAGGACAAATATATAAGGGACCTGATTGCAGGCAGACCGGTTTTTTCCCATCCTTCAAGGCCAGGAGGGTTCAGGCTTCGTTACGGGCGTTCCAGAAATACCTCTTTTGCGGCTGCAGGTATCAATCCGTCTACTATGGTTTTACTCGACGACTTTGTCACTAATGGGACTCAGCTCAAAGTTGAAAGGCCTGGAAAAGCTGCAGGCATGTCTGCCGTAGACTCGATAGAAGGGCCAACAGTGCGCCTTTACTCTGGAGACCTTGTCCGAGTAGACAATATAGAAGAAGCTTATGAGCTTCGCCCGCAGGTCGAGGTAATAGTAGACATTGGGGAGATCCTGATTAATTACGGGGATTTCCTGGAAAACAACCATCCTCTTATGCCTTCATCTTATGTTTTCGAATGGTGGCATTATGACTATGAAGCTGCCTGCCCTGAGACAATTCCTGAAGAGGAATTGAAAGATCCATCTGCAGCTCTGGCTCTCAGGCTTGCAGAGGAATACAATGTTCCTCTACATCCGAAATTTACGTATCTCTGGCACGACATAAACCGAAGTGAATTTGAAGCTTTAAGGGAATTCGTGGCTGAGAAGGGAAGTTTCTCGATTGAAAGTGGAATTCTTGGGTTGCCCCTAAAAGCCTGTCTGGAAAGGGGTATTAAATTCGTATTGGAAAAGCTCCTTGTACTTCACAGGGTAAAAACTGAGACAATCTTGATTGAAGAAGCTCTTCCTTTTATTCTCTGCCTTGGGCTTGGCTGTCACCTGAAAGAAAAAGCCCGAATGCCTGATACTGAGAATATGGTGGATGCCGCAGCTCTTTTAAGCGGATTTAAAGTTTATCCGAGGGCTCCTTCAAGAATAGGGGCGAGGATGGGAAGACCAGAAAAATCCAACCTGCGAAAGATGTCTCCTGCAGCTCAGGTTCTCTTTCCGATTAGCAATGCTGGGGGAATTACGCGGAATCTCGTATCGGCTTCAGATTATCTGGCCTCGATGAATGGGAAAATTGGGGAAATTGAAGTGGAAATGGGACTCAGGGAATGTCCTGCCTGCGGAAAAGAGACCTATTTCTGGCGTTGTGACTGTAAAGAGTATACCCATCCCAAACTTTCCTGTCCCCGCTGCAAAATTGAGGTTCGAGGTTCTGAGACCTGCCCTAAATGCGGTATAAAGCTAACTTCTGTTGCAAAAGTCAAACTGGATTTTCGTTCCATTTACAAGCAGGCTTTTGAAAATTTAGGGGAAAGGGAAAAAATGGGCCTTATAAAAGGTGTAAAACGGCTCATGAACGGGCAGATGACTCCTGAACCTTTGGAAAAAGGGATTTTGCGGGCAATACATGACGTCTATATTTTTAAAGACGGGACTGTCCGTTATGATATGTCAGACATTCCACTTACACATATCAGGGCTGATGAGATCGGCATAACGGCAGCCAAACTCCGGGAACTCGGGTATGTAGAGGATATTTATGGAAACCCTCTTGAGAGGGGTGATCAGGTTGTCTGTCTGAAAGTCCAGGATCTTGTGATTTCTTATGATGGAGCCGAGTATATGTTGCGTACGGCAAAATACGTGGATGATCTACTTGTAAAGTATTACAAGGTCGAGCCTTATTACAATGCTGAGACAATCCAGGATTTAGTAGGTGTATTGCTTATTGGGCTTGCTCCGCATACTTCCGCAGGTGTCCTAGCACGTCTGGTAGGGTTTACGAGAGCTTCAGTCGGCTATGCTCATCCTTTCTTTCATGCTTCAAAACGCAGGAATTGCGATGGAGATGAAGATTGTATAATGCTCCTTATGGATGGGATTCTTAATTTCTCAAGGTCTTATCTCCCGGACAAAAGGGGTGGAAAAATGGACGCCCCTCTTGTACTTACTACCAGGATCGATCCCAAAGAAGTCGATAAAGAGGCGCATAATATAGACGTGCCTGCGAGATATCCTCTTGCGTTCTACAGGGCTACCCAGGAGTTCAAAAATCCTGCAGAGCTTGAAGATATTATGGATCTGGTCAGTGGCCGACTTGGAACGCCAGAACAGTACGATCATTTCATGTTTACACACGACACTACGGATATTGCTGCAGGGCCGCTCAATTCTTCGTATAAGACTCTTGGGAGTATGATCGAGAAAATGGAGGCTCAGCTCGCCCTTGCTAGTAAAATAAGGGCAGTAGATGCTCCTGATGTGGCTGAAAGGGTGCTCAAGTCTCATTTTCTTCCTGATCTTCTTGGAAACCTCCGTTCCTTTTCCAGACAGCGGATGCGCTGTATAAAATGCGGAGAAAAATTCAGGCGCCCTCCATTAACCGGGGCCTGCCCTAAATGCGGAGGTAATGTCATACTTACCGTGTATGAAGGATCTGTCCGTAAATATCTTGAGGTTTCAAAGGAGATTGGGGAAAGATATGGAGTTTCAAGCTATACCCGACAGAGAATTGAACTTCTAGATAAAGATATACGGTCTCTGTTTGAAAATCACAGGATTAAGCAATTGGGACTTTCGGATTTTATGTCTGGGTCTGCGCGCTAAGAGTGGGCGGAAAGGAAATACTTACTTTCAAAAAAGTTTACACTGATGGATTTGAAGGAGATAGGGCAGTTTGGGAGCCTAAAAACATAGAAGTATTTATTAATCAGTTCTCTAATTTTACTGTGTAAAGTCCTATTCTCCTTCTGGAAAATGGCTCTTCCCAGGCTTTGATTTTTCCTGGTAAGGAAAAATTCATCTATCAGGGTGAATATTCCTCTATATATTTTCTATGTAATTATATAATTACTGGAAAATTTATCTATTATCTGTTTGATTATCTGTACCTATAACTAAATATATTTTCTTACATAGTTTCTAAGGTTTTTCTCTTTTCTCAGATTTAGATTGGGGGTTTAATATAATTTGATTTATTTCACAGGCAGCCCAAGGGAATTGATCTGCCCTATAAGTTCAGTAAAGTTTTCAATTTCCAGTTCCAGAACCTCTTCTCGGCCCATGCCTATTGACATTTCTCCGTCTACAGAAAGACGCTCTGGGCCCCTGCGAATAAGCCTATCAATCCCATCTCTCCTGAGAGCTTCTTTTATTTCCATATCATGGGCAAAAACCCTTCCTGGGATGAAAACGGTTTCGCTTACTTTCGAGAGATCTAACTTTTCGAAATCTTCAATAGTAATGAGGCATCCGATATCTTTTTCCAGAGCGACAACATTCACAGAACCTCCGAGTGCTTCGAAGATTTCTCTCAGCCTTGGGGCCGCGATCTGGCCTGTGATGACTGTAGCTCTTTTTGTAGTTCTAGGAAGTTTTTCAAGGGCTTCGGGAACATTTCGGATGGCAAAAGGAGAACCAATTAAAGGATCTTCAAGCGGGGTTCCTGTAATCCTCATAGAAGGGTGCTTTGCTGCAGAATTGCGTACAAGTTCTGTGAATTCTTGAACAGTATGTGGGATTATGCCCGGAATAATAGGGGCATTGTTCAGGATAAGCCCGTTTTCCTGAAAGTTTGCAAATCTCATCAGGATTGCTCCTTTTGCACCCATAGTTTCCAGATCACTGAGGGTCTTATTAAGGATTTCTTCGTCGTTTACTCCAGGAATAAGCACAATTGCCCCGTATACTTCACAATGAGCACAGAAATCTCGAAGAACCTGTAAAGAAGCTTCAGGCTCCGGGTCTTTCATGTACTCAGCTCTTAGGACCGGATCAGTAGCAAAGACTGTAAAACTCACTTCTGTGATTCCATGGTCTATATAGAATGAAGCATCATCAGGCTTGCTGAATCCTTTTCCGCTTGTATACCCCAGGTGAATAGGAATTCTGAATTGGGATAGAAATTCTACAAGTTTTTTCAGTTCCGGGTAGCAGCTTAAATCGCCTCCTCCGCTGATAGTGAATTTTTTTATTTCTCCACTTGCAAAATAGAGTTTTCTTGCAGTTTCTTCCAGTACAATTTGAAGGGGTTTGAAGCCTGGATATGATTCCTTTACACTGCGGGTACAATAGTCACACCCTTTTTTAAAGGGAAGACAGTACTTGCAGCCCAGAGACTGAATGTCTTTGACTTTTTTAAAGTAACAATATTTGCAAAAACCTCTACAGTCTACCCCTGGATTTCCACCTACGTCGACAACTACTTCCATATTAAACTTTCGTATAGCGAGGGTATTACTAAATCTTTTTGGTGTGATTCACTAGCGGCGAAATATCTTTCTAAAAATATTAATGTAAATTTTCCATCATCTTAGGATTTTTTTTTATAATGTAATTTTGTTCATTTTTGGCGACTTTAATTAACATTAAAATTTGATTTTTCTATTGATATCGTTTTTTTATATAATTCTATAAAAATAGAATCTAGATTAATAAAGTCAATTTTAAAAAAATAGATAAATTAATTGAGCAGAGAACACAAAAGATTTAAGTACCTTCTAAACGAATGAGATTTACATTGGGAAAGTGGACACTTAAAAACGACGCGGTATTTGATTTATTGAGTGCAAAAGCACTTTAGTAGGTGACCAGTCCCAAAACGATTTTAATAAATTAAGGAGGATATTAAAGTGTCTGACACAGTAGACATCTACGATGACAGAGGAAAACTGCTCGAGAGCAATGTCGACATAATGAACGTTGCTCCAACAAGAAACGCAGCAATTAAAAAGATTATCATGGACACAAAGAGGTCCGTTGCAGTCAACCTCGCAGGTATTCAGGGCGCGCTTGCCAGCGGCAAGATGGGCGGCAAGGGCCGTCAGATCTTAGGCCGTGGGCTCAACTACGATATCGTAGGCAATGTTGATGCTATTGCAGCAAACGTTAAGGATCTTATCAAAGTCAATGAGGGCGACGACGCAAATGTTAGAGTCCTCAAAGGTGGAAAGAGCCTGTTGATCCAGGTTCCACAGTCCAGAATTCTTGCTGGTGCCGACTACATGTCCGCAACCACAGTCGGTGCAGCAGCAGTCACCCAGACTATTATTGACATGTTCGGAACCGACCCATTTGATGCTCCTATCGTAAAGGGCGCTGTCTGGGGAAGCTACCCACAGACAATGGACCTGATGGGCGGAAACGTTGCAGGTATCTTAAACATTCCTCAGAATAATGAAGGTCTTGGTTTCTCCCTCAGAAACATCATGGCCAACCACGTTGCAGCTATTACCAACCGGAATGCAATGAATGCATCAGCTCTTTCTTCTATCTACGAGCAGTCTGGTATCTTCGAGATGGGTGGAGCAGTCGGTATTTTCGAGAGGCAGCAGCTCCTCGGCCTTGCATACCAGGGTCTTAACGGCAACAATCTCTTATATGACATAGTAAAGGAAAACGGCAAGGAAGGCACCATTGGAACCGTTATCGAGTCAGTTGTCCGCAGGGCAATTGAAGATAATGTTATCTCCGTTGACAAGACCGCTCCCTCTGGATATGACTTCTACAAAGCAAACGACGTCCCAATGTGGAACGCCTATGCAGCAACCGGTACTCTTGCAGCCACCCTCGTGAACTGTGGCGCAGGACGTGCAGCTCAGAACGTTTCCTCAACACTTCTCTACTTCAACGACATTCTTGAGAAGGAAACCGGTCTCCCAGGATGCGACTATGGTAAAGTACAGGGTGTCGCAGTAGGATTCTCATTCTTCAGCCACTCTATCTATGGTGGCGGTGGACCTGGTGTCTTCAACGGTAACCACGTTGTTACCAGGCACTCCAGAGGATTTGCAATCCCATGCGTATGCGCAGCAGTAGCCCTGGATGCAGGTACCCAGATGTTCACAATCGAAGCAACATCAGGCATTATCGGCGATGTTTTCGGATCGATCGGGGAATTCCGCGAGCCGATTAAGGCAGTTGCAGGAGCGCTCTAAACAAATTATTTAAAAGGTCTAACGATGTCAGACTCTGCTTCAAACACAGAAGACTCTATCCAAATCGAAATTTTCCCCAGTAGAATCCTGTCCCCTGAAACGGCTCAGAAACTCATAGCTGAGATCTACAAGGTGGACGGAGTAATCCGCGTCATGGTGCAGGGCAACAGGCTGCCCGAGAGGGTGACTGCAGGCCCTGGCACAGGGGAAAAAGTGGAACATCCACTTAGAAAGCCTATTCAAATTGGAGATCAAGTTATTGAATTAAAGATTTGTGTGGGTAGGATTAGGGTTGAACTTTCAAACGCCGAAGCTAAAGAAAAAATCAGGCAAGTATGCGAAAATTTGCTCGCGTTTCCCTTTGAATTCAGGGAAGGGCATTTCCTCAAAAAGAAGCCTACTGTAACTGATTATGCCAAACTTGGTCCTGAAGCAGATCCCAGGTTACTTGGTATGGTAGATCCCAGAGCCAAGATAGACCAGCTTATTTTTATCGAGAAACAAGAGGAGCAAAAAGAGAAAAACGATAAAGATGAGTGAAAAAATATGATGATCGATCGGGAAACGCAGGTAGTTGACTGCCGATGCGGTGCGGGACTTGGCAAAGGAGGGGGGCTTGCCCAGCGAGGCACTCTCTCGGAAGCCGGCCGTGCTGAGGTAGTGGCTATTGCAATGAGTCCCGGCCAGAGGCATATCACAAAACCGGTATGTGAGATCACATATGGGATGAGGAAAGAAAATATCCAGGTCAGTGTGCTGGTACTCTACTCAGGCTCCGGAATCCCTGAATCAGGCTTGAGAACCGGATCTTTCGTGTTGAGTCCAGTAGAAATTGCACAGATTGAAATGCACAAACTGGCTGTTATTCACCTCGGAAATATCAAGGATCATGTAGTTAGAAAGGCCAGGGAAATCCTGAGCCAGGCAAATATCCCGGCGATTGTAGTCAGCCAAATTCCGGTAGATTTTGAGGATTTTGCAGAGGCAGGGATAAAGACGAGATTAGTAATGCCAAGGGATGAGAATATTCGTACAAAAGGAATTGTGATGGATATGGTCAGCGGAGTTACACGCGGTGATTCCTGCCCCAGGGACAAGCTAAATTTAATCATTAAACACGTCAAGACTACATTAGACCAGTTAGAAGATCATAAAGGAGTTGCATGAGATGGCTTACGAAAGACAATTTTATCCAGGCGCAACATCAGTTGGCGCTAACAGAAGAAAACACATGTCTGGAAAACTTGAGAAACTCAGGGAGATTTCAGACGAAGACTTAACAGCAGTTCTCGGGCACCGTGCTCCAGGGAGTGACTATCCAAGCACCCACCCCCCACTTGCAGAAATGGGAGAGCCCGCATGCTCGACCCGTGAGAATGTTGAAGCTACACCAGGTGCAAAGGCTGGCGACAGAGTCAGGTATGTCCAGTTTACTGACTCAATGTACAACGCGCCTGCAACCCCGTACTTCAGATCATACTTCGCAGCAATTAACTTTAGAGGTGTAGACCCAGGTACCCTTTCCGGACGTCAGATCGTTGAAGCCCGTGAAAGAGACATGGAACAGTGTGCAAAGGTCCAGATGGAAACCGAGATCTCCGATCATGCACTCGCAGGCATGCGTGGCGCAACAGTACATGGCCACTCTGTCCGTCTCCAGGAAGACGGTGTAATGTTCGACATGCTCGACAGGAGAAGACTCGAGAACGGCACCATCATAATGGACAAAGACCAGGTTGCAATCCCACTCGATAGGAAAGTGGACCTCGGCAAACCCATGTCAAGTGAAGAAGCTGCAAAGAGAACCACCATTTACCGCGTGGACAATGTAGCCTTCAGAGACGACGCAGAAGTCGTTGAATGGGTACACAGGATATTCGATGAGAGAACAAAATACGGATTCCAGCCGAAATGAGGTGACCACAATGGCAGCAGATATTTTCGCAAAATTTAAAAAATCAATGGAAGTCAAATTCACACAGGAATTCGGTTCAAACCAGCAAAGTGGAGGCGACATCTCCGGCAAGACAGCCAAGTTCCTGAGACTAGGTCCTGAGCAGGACCCCAGAAAGGTCGAAATGATTAAAGCCGGAAAGGAACTCGCAGAGAAGAGAGGCATTGCATTCTACAACCCAATGATGCACTCAGGTGCTCCCCTCGGACAGCGTGCAATTACCCCTTACACCATCTCCGGCACTGACATTGTTGCAGAGCCTGATGACCTTCACTATGTCAACAATGCCGCAATGCAGCAGATGTGGGACGACATCAGGAGAACCTGTATTGTCGGTCTTGACCTCGCTCACGAGACCCTCGAAAAGAGGCTGGGTAAGGAAGTCACTCCTGAAACCATCAACCATTACCTTGAAGTCCTTAACCATGCCATGCCAGGCGCAGCAGTGGTTCAGGAAATGATGGTTGAAACCCACCCGGCTCTCGTTGACGACTGCTACGTGAAAGTCTTCACAGGCGACGACACACTTGCAGACGAAATCGACAAGCAGTTCCTTATTGACATCAACAAGGAATTCCCAAAAGAACAGGCAGCTCAGATCAAGGCCTCCATCGGCAAGACCTCCTGGCAGGCAATCCACATCCCAACAGTTGTCTCCAGAACAACTGATGGTGCTCAGACCTCCAGATGGGCAGCCATGCAGATCGGTATGTCCTTCATCTCCGCATACTCAATGTGTGCTGGTGAAGCCGCAGTCGCTGACCTGTCCTTCGCTGCAAAGCACGCAGCTCTGGTCTCAATGGGTGAAATGCTGCCCGCAAGGCGTGCACGTGGCCCCAACGAGCCAGGTGGACTGTCCTTCGGTCACCTTGCAGACATTATCCAGACAAGCCGCATTTCCAATGACCCGGCAAAGATCGCTCTTGAAGTCGTCGGTGCAGGATGTATGCTCTACGACCAGATCTGGCTTGGATCTTACATGTCCGGTGGTGTCGGATTCACACAGTATGCAACAGCTGCATACACCGATGACATCCTTGACAACAACGTGTACTACAACGTTGACTACATCAACGACAAGTACAACGGTGCTGCAAATGTAGGCACTGACAACAAGGTAAAGGCAACCCTCGATGTCGTAAAGGACATCGCAACCGAGTCCACACTCTACGGTATCGAGACTTATGAGAAGTTCCCGACTGCCCTTGAAGACCACTTCGGTGGATCCCAGAGAGCAACCGTGCTCGCAGCCGCAGCCGGTGTCGCAACCGCCCTCGCAACCGCAAACGCAAATGCTGGTCTCTCTGGCTGGTACCTCTCTATGTACCTGCACAAGGAAGCATGGGGCCGTCTCGGCTTCTTCGGATACGACCTGCAGGATCAGTGTGGTGCCACAAACGTTCTGTCCTACCAGGGTGACGAAGGTCTCCCAGACGAACTCCGTGGTCCAAACTACCCCAACTACGCAATGAACGTCGGTCACCAGGGTGGATATGCAGGTATCGCTCAGGCAGCCCACTCAGGCCGTGGAGACGCATTCACCGTCAACCCACTCATCAAGGTCTGCTTCGCTGACGACCTCCTGCCCTTCAACTTCGCTGAGCCCAGGAGAGATTTCGGCCGCGGTGCAATGAGAGAGTTCGTGCCTGCTGGTGAGAGATCCCTCGTCATTCCGGCAAAATAAACTCAACAACCAGATACATTAAAACAGAGTAGGCCTGCTGGCCTACTTTTTATCTCTTTTTCAGTGTTTCTGTCTGCGTTTTTATTCTGCATTTTTTAGAAATGACTTTTCTATCCATGAATATTTAGCAACTGCAATGCCAGAGGAAAACAGAAGTTCTAAAAGAGGAGCATAGATCCAATCTTATAATCAGGTATTGCGGGTGCAACAGGTGCTTGAAGAAATATTGCACTATGAAGCCCTTTTGGTAACTGAGTTCTCGAAATTGTCTCAATAACAGCCGGCTCTCCGAATTCACTCACGGAAGAAATAAATGAGCTACCTATTTCCAGCCATGAAATAGACTTCACACCCTTCATGGGGCTGGCGTTCGCAAAATATTATTTCGCGATGGAGCCCCGTGAAATACAGGTGGGACCAATTTGGATCGGTGAAACCAAAAAATGGTTCTTTGTGCAGCCAACGTCAAAAAGAAAATGCCAGCTGTTTTTTCGTCCCAGTATTAACTCATTAGTCATCGGTTAAGGAATTATTCTGCCAGAAAACCTACTGATTTTGTACCAGAAGCCTGCCTTAAACTTTGGTCTTTTTACATGAGATCGATACCTTGTTCTAGTTCACAACATATTAATATTTCAACAATAGTTACGAAAATGGAGGAAATTTACACCATTCCTCACTTAACCGAAGATGCATGAATATTTACTTATTCTGCCCTGAGTTCCCGTTGAGGTACGAATCTCTCCGAAAGGGTTGTTCCGATATGATATACAGAAAGCATTGTTATCACAATGAATATGCCGGGGAAGAAGGATGTCCACCAAACACCTAGAAGAATATCATTTCTGGCTTCAGACAGCATATTTCCCCAGCTTGGTTCATGAACAGGAACCCCTAGCCCTAAGAACCCAAGAGCTGCTTCATGCATAATCGCGTGTGATGTCATGAGAGTGGTTGAGACTATGGCTATATGGAGGATGTTTGGAAACATATGCCGAAGGAGAACGTATAGGTCGCCAGCTCCAAGTCCAATTGAGGTTTCAATGAATGGCCGCTGGCGGAGAGATAAAGCCTCACTCCTTACAAGTCGGGCTGGGGTCGCCCAGTGCGTGATGGCTATTGCAAGAATTATCAGGAGGATTGAGCGGGGATAAAGTGTAAGGATAAACAAAATAGCCATCATTTCCGGAACAGAGTACCACATATCAACGCCCCTCATGAGGATATTATCCCATATTCCTCGATAGTATCCGGCTAATAAGCCGATAACAACCCCAAGAGTAGCCGCAAGTAAAGATGCAGCAACTCCAACCATGATCGTTATCCGTGTACCATAGAGAAGACGGCTGAAGACATCCCGACCAAGTCCATCGGTTCCACACGGATGGGTTATGCTGGGTGATTCATAAACCTCATCCATATTAGCAGCCACCGGGTTATAGGGTGTAAGAATTGGAGCCATCAAGGAGAGCAGGAGGAGGGAAATCAGAATAATGGCTCCTGAATACTCTCGAATCTTTGGGAATACCGGATAGTTGGGGTTATCTTTCCATTGGTAACCTGATTCCATCCGTTTAAACCTCCTCATATGTTACTCGAGGGTCAGCAACCGCATACAAAATATCTGCACCGAGATTTCCGATAATTACCAGGAAACTGCTGATAAGTAATATTCCCATCATAAGTTGATGGTCTCCGCCAGCTGCAGCCAGAGTTGTAAGGTTGCCAACTCCTGGCCAGGCAAAGAGTGTCTCAACCACTACACCGCCACCAATAATTGCTGGCATTGATAGACCAATCTGTGTGATAAGTGGGAGGAGAGAATTTCGTAATGCGTGCCGATACAAAACTGATCTTTCAGATAAGCCTTTTGCACGCGCCAGCGTAATGTACATCTGTTGCATGGCTTCAGATAGTGCCGATCTAAGATAAACGTAATATACCGTAAATTGAGCTATGGCAAGGGTGATGACAGGCATTATCAGGTGGACAATAAAATCCTTGATTTGACCTAAAAAGCCATCCGGAGGATTGAGAGAGATCATACGTGCAGGAGGGAGTACCCCAAGCCATACCGTAAATATATAGATCATGAGAAGGGCAATGAGAAAAGAAGGTGTCGAATATAAAAGATATGCTCCTGCACCCATAGCATGGTCATAAAATGATCCTTCTCTTTTCGCTGCAGACAATGCAAGTACAATAGACATCGATACAGCAAGTGTGTAAGCAAAAAAAACAAGGATTAATGAGGCTGGAAGTCTTTGGAGAATGGCATCAAGTACTGGAAGATTTTGAGATCGTGAATACCCAAAGTCGCCCTGAATAATATGGGACAGCCAGATCTCATATCTGATATAAAAAGGCTGATCCAGTCCAAGTTGTTGTCTTACTTCTTCAACCTTCTCAGGTCCCATCAGCTGGACAACCGTTGGACCACCAAGGTATGAAACCACTGGATCTGTAGGTGACATAGAAAAAAGTAAGAATGCAAGAAATGTTATTCCTAAAAGGAGAAAAGGGATTTGAATAACCCTTTTTTTGATATAGAGCTTAACCGAACTGTCCATAGGTCTTCACACTCGATAAGTCCAATCTTCCGTATTCCACCATATCTCGCTGATTATTCCGCCCTGTGTTCCGGATCCATGTGGACTGTTTTTGGGCATTATTCCCTCAATCCTTTCGTCAATGAGATAGACAGAATCTGGATAGACAAGGAACACAACAGGCTGTTCCTGAGCAATGTATTTCTGAGCCTCATAATAGTAGGCTTTTCTTGCATCCAAATCCCACTCGTATCGACCGCTCTCTAATAGTGCATCCACCTGAGGGTTTACATAGGAGAATGTGTTCCACCATCCATCATTAATGAATTTTGAGGAGAATAGTTTGTAGTTTGGAAGATCAGGATCGTTAGGTGATCCCCAGGAGAGAATATTTGCGGTGTTTCTTGCAACATTGACATCATAATCTGCCCAGGAGGTCATGGGAACCAGATTAACATTCATATGTAATGAGTTAAGATCTGTGGCAAGGGCTATGGCAATATCCTTTCTCTCAGGCGTGGATGCAAGGTAGTAAAGATCGAACTCAAGGACCTTTCCATCTTCCTGATATATCCAGTGGTCATCCTGGAACACAAAACCACCTTCTTTAAGGAGGTCCTTTGCATGATCAGGGTCGTAAGGGAAGGCGACTTCAGGGTTATAGGCCCAATCCTTTGAATTATATGGGCCATAGGCCACCTCCCCCCTACCATTAAAGAGAGCATCAATCATTGCCTGCTTGTTAGCTGCATATGCAATCGCTTGTCTGACCTCCAGTATATTGAATGGCCATTTCTGGTTTGGCACCGAAAGACCATACCAACAGGCAGAGGGCTGAACATACACATTATATCCGGATACAGACACAACCCGTTCTAACTTTGGACTTATTTTTGTTGCCTGTATCTCTCCTGAAGAGAGCATAGTGGTTCGCGTACTCTCCTCCGGAATGAAAATAAACCTCAGAATATCGATATCAGGTATATTTTCATAATATTCCTCATTTGCACGATAAACTATTTCTTGACGAGGAATCCAGTGATCTAAAGTATATGGACCGGTTCCAACTGGATGTAGCCAGTATCCCGTAGTATTCAAATCTTCATTCTGAAGGATATGTTTTGGCAAAATCGGCATTGCAAAGTAGGTCAGCACTGATGCAGGCATATCATTAAAGGTGAAAACAACTGTGTTTAGGTCAATAATATCTATACGATCGATTATTTGAAGATCAGTTGTTGCAGAAGTAAATACAGCGATGTTTCTTTCATCTCGCACAGTTTCAAAGGTATATTTGACATCTTCAGCCGAGAATGGATGGCCATCATGCCATTTAACACCATTACGCATAATAAATGTAATCGTCTTGTTTTCTATATCAACGGTCCACGACTCTGCAAGATCGGGAATCGGTTTCAGGTCTTCATCAGACTTGATCAAACTTGAATAAACTTTTGGCATATCATAATAACCCCCGGTATTTTTGAGCGTTGAGGGTTCAGAGCCAACAGCAATTGTTACAACTTTTTCCGATGTTTCTTTAGAATTTTCAACACATCCTGAAAATAATGTCAATGAAATTAATATTATCAACACAAATGGAATATTAATCCAACGTACCATGAAAAATCTCCTTATATTATGTGATAATCCTTAATTTTTTTATTATTTAATGTTATCTATTTGAGATTTATTCGGTATACGCTTATTAAAATATAACTTCATCTGATTTGATAACTATCTTTTCACTTGCGGATTTTACTCTCTTGACCACTAACAATCATTCTGTTATCATAGATACAACACTTCTTTCGTCATATTTCGATATAAAATACCTATATTTCAACTTTAATATCAAAAATACACCAATCTTCTGGCTAATAATCATTTTTCTTGGATAAATATCACACAAAATTTCTAATAATTATGATTAATTCATAAAATTATAATGAAATTATAATTAATCTTCATAGAGATTTGATAATAGTACTATACCGGTAATAAATAAAAGTTAACAAATTATGGTTATTTTATGATATTAATGTGGAATATAATAATATAAAATAAAACCATAAGCTTTTTGTATTGTACTGAAAATATATTGATATCTAAATAGCAGTGTAGAATGTAGAAGTATCCTCTTCAAACTTCATACTCAGTCAAATTCTTAAGTTTTCCGCAAATATGTAAAATTTACTTTAGCAAATATGTAAAATTTACTTTAGCAAATATGTAAAATTTACTTTTATCCATATAATTTGAAGAGGACACTTGTAGAACAACAAAAGTGATACCATGCTAGTTTTTGCAATAAAAAACCTTCAGATACTCTTTCCTGCTCCAGGTGGGGTAATACATGCTGTTGATACCGTGAATTTGGAGCTGAACGCTCATGACAAATTGGCTTTGATTGGGGAGTCTGGGTGTGGAAAAACAGTATTAGCGCATTCAATCTTAAGACTACTACATGGTACAACAAAAATATCTGGTGAAATTTTATATAGAGGGACAGATGTGCTCTCAGCCAATGATAGTACACTGCAAAAGATCCGGGGTAAAGAAATTGGTATGATTATACAGAATCCAGGGTTGTCGTTAAATCCAGTTCGAACCATAGGAAAACAGATAGCTGAATCATGTATTGAACGGGAGAAGATGTCTTCTGTTGAAGCATTCAAATATGCAGAAGATATGCTAAAAATGGTTGGTTTCAGCAATCCAACGAAAATTGCCTTGTCTTATCCACATCAGTTATCAGGGGGCATGGCCCAAAGGGCCGTTGTTGCACTTGGATTAACCCTGAACCCTCAGATGCTGATAGCTGATGAACCAACAAAATCACTTGATGAAATGAGTAAAAGAGAAATAATAGATTTGCTCATTGAAATGTCTAAAGATAAAACTCTTTTAATGATAACTCATGACCTGGAGGCAGCTTCTTGTATTTCAAATCGAGTGATGGTCATGTATGCAGGCGAGTTAATAGAAGAAGGACCCACTGAAGAAATAATGAATAATCCTCGACACCCTTATACCAAGGGGTTTATGAATGCTCAACCAAAGAGGGGTCTTAAACCAATACCTGGCATTAGCCCTTCTCTCCTTAATCTACCTAAAGGATGCCGTTTCCATCCAAGATGTAGTTATGCATTTCCTAAATGCAAAACCAATCATCCTGAGTTAATTGGCCGTAATGGACATAAGGTTAGGTGCCATGCATGTCATTAATCAAAGTCAAGAACCTTTGTAAATATTATTCATCAGGAATAATAAATCAGGAATTAACAAAAGCAGTAGACGATGTCTCTTTTGAAATTAAAAGAAATGAAATTGTCGGACTTATGGGATCCAGTGGAAGTGGTAAGACGACAGTTGGCCGGCTGATCTTACGGTACATCAAACCTACATCAGGGCAGATAATCTTTGATGGCCAAGACATTACAAAATTAAATTCAACCAATTTACGGCCTTTTCGACCACGAATGCAGATGATCTTCCAAAATCCTGAAGCGTCTATTGACCCAAGAATGTCTATTGAAAATTTCATAGCAGAGCCTTTACGCGTAGTAAAAAAGATAGATGAAAGCGAAGTGCATGAAAGGGTATCACAATTACTGGAAGATGTAGGTCTCACCGAAGATATTCGAAAACGAAGGGCATGTCAGGTTTCTGGTGGGCAGAACCAAAGAGCGGTAATTGCCCGTATACTGGCATCCAATCCGGAATTTATCGTTTCTGATGAAGCCACTTCGAATTTAGATGTATCCGCACAAGCTCAAATTATACAGCTACTTAAAAAGATTCACGAAGAGTATAATTTAGCCATCCTTTTTATTTCTCATGACCGAGAACTTGTAGATATAGTCTGTGATAGATGGTTTGAAATGGAGAGGGGTAAAATCAAATTACGTGCTGCTATCTCACCCTAAATTATAAAAAAGGTAACTGCATTCGAGAAATACAACTTTCAATGCAGTTTTTTCTCCATTCATTCTTCGTTTTTATTCTCTTTTACTTCTTCGACTTCATTCCTCAGAAATTTTCTCGATTTTTGCTCCAAGCCCGGCCAGGTCTTTAAAGAAGTCAGGATAGGAGATGGATACAGATTCAATTGTATCAATCGTTGTATTTCCTGCCACCAGCCCTGCAAGTGCGAGGGACATAACAATCCTATGGTCATCCCAGCCGTGGACAGCTGCTCCTTTCAGTTCTCCTCCGGTGATGGTTAGGCTATCCTTTTCTTCTTTAAGCTGGACTCCAAGCTTTGGAAGTTCGGTTGCAAGGGCATGGAGTCGGTCCGTTTCCTTATATCGGACATGCTCGGCATTTTCAATCCTGCTCGTCCCTTCGGCAACTGCAGCCAGAACAGCAACGGTCGGGACAAGGTCAGGAGTTGCCCCTGCATCAAAGGTTATGGCTTTTAATTGTCCCCCTCCTCTGACGGTTACAATACCGGCTTCTCTATCCCATGTGATATCTGCTCCCATCTGGCTCAGAGTTTCAATAATTATCTTATCCCCCTGTTTTGAGGGAAAAAGATTTTTAACTGTAACTTCAGACCCATTGGTCATGGCTGTGGCTGCAAGCAGGTAGGATGCAGAGGAAAAGTCACCTGGAACCGTGTAATCTTTGAAATTATACTTCTGTTTTCCCGGGATTATGAACTTAGTACCGTTACTGTCATCGGTATGGACCTTAACGCCTGCCAGTTCGAGCATCTCAAGGGTTACTTCCACGTAAGGTCTTGACTTAAGTTTTCCTGTTATGGAGAGGGTGGTGTTGTTTTCGGCAAGTGGGCAGGCTATTAGAAGGGCTGAGATAAACTGGGAACTAACAGAGCCATCAATACTCACTTCCTGTCCTTTAAGCCCGCCTTTAACCACAAGCGGAGCTCTCTCGTTTCCTCGGGTGGAACAGGCTCCTGCTCCCAATTTATTGAGGACTTCAAGAAGAAGTCCGTTTGGCCGGGTACGAAGGGAGGGATCTCCGGTAAGCACTGTAATGCCATTGGTAAGGGCTGCTACTGCGGTCATGAAGCGGAGGGTTGTCCCTGAATTTGCAGCATCAATTACATCTTCCGGGATATTTGGTTTTCCATTTACTCCATGGATAATAAGCCTGTCTTCTTTCCTTTCAATCGAAGCCCCATACAGCTCGGAGGCTCTGATCGTAGCAAGAGTATCGGCTGAAATCAGGGGTCGCCTGACGATTGATTCTTTTGAGAGAGCTGCCAGGGTTATGGCCCTGTGAGTATAACTCTTCGAAGGTGGGGCAAAGACTTCCCCTTTGATTGAGGATCTATCGATAGAAATACGCATATGTACCAGATCTCTTCAATTTTTTGTTTAGATTTTTCATGAGATTCAGGCGCTTTCTTTTAGTCTTCTAATTAGATAATATTTGAGAATTTTTGAGAGTGTTTGAGTATATTTGAGAATGTTTGACTGTTGCTACTAACTTGAACAAGGTCAAAACGTTTTAAATATAATTGAAAACTCAATTCACTCCTTTTATGATATTTTCTACCTGATCCCAATCGTGGTCATAGATATGAGCTGAGACACTAATAGTTGTGATCGTTCCAGGTTCTGTTCCTATCCTGTCAGCTACATACTCAAGGAGTCTCGAAAGCCCATACAGGTTTGCCGGATAAGCTCCCCCAAAATCATGGCTTCTGAAAAGTGTAGTAAGATGTACCTTTCCATCTCTTATCTTGAAGTCGTCGAGCATCATGCAGGGAACTTCATTAACTTTTGTATCCACTGGAGGGATCCAGGTAATCGCTATTGCTCGCCTGGAGGTCGGATTTTCCTGCAGCTTTTCAATCACATACTCTATCTGATCCACCTTTCCATCCCAGTTTCGAAGGCGCTGCCCGTACGTATACTCAAAGTCCTGTATATTTTCTCCCGAGATCAGCTGTTTTGCATATTCTTCAAGCCTTTCTTCATTCCAGGCTGTGTCATATGGAATTCTGTCAGTATAGGGATCTTCAATTACCACCATCAAATCCATAAATTCCCTGATCTGGCTTCCTCTTTCATCCGTAATAACCTGCCCGTGATTCCAGATGATATTAAGCCCTCGGTACCATGCATCAGAGATACTTTTTGCCCTGACAATCCTTCCAATCTCAAATCTATCTTCCATTCAAAAACTCCCCTACAAAATCAGGATGAGATATGAACAATTAATAATGGTTCAATTCCACGATTCAATATCATAATTCAACATCATCATAAT
>DADO01000018.1:36744-46198 GCA_002509325.1 Methanosarcina sp. UBA402
TCATAATTCAACATCATCATAATTGGGCATAAAACGGACATGAAATTCTTCGAGTAACAGGCACAAAGAAATGAAAGTAATTGAGAGACTTTCATGCCAAACATATTAAATCCGTCATTTTAATTAAATATCGAATCTTTCCATGCCCGTTGGTTATTCTTTTTTCTTTATTTATCACTTTCTTTTATATGTGTTTTCTCTCAGATATGATCTAAAATCCTATCAGTCAATTGATAACATATAGCACGCTTAATTTAAAAGAATTCCGAACAAAAGAGGATACGGAGAAAATGGGCCAAATAAAAATAAAAGAGAAAGAAGCTGGTGAAATAAATTGATAGTGAAATTAACTGAATTAATCTATGAAGAATCTGAAGACAACTAAACTAAAATCTGAGATTGGAATAAAAACTGAACAAAATTAAAGAAAAAAGATAAAAAGAGCAGGATTAAAAGAAATAAAGGTTGAGAAATATTCTCAGAACCTCATCGCTCTAAGGCGCCTTACTCTCTCCTCGGTTACAGGGTGGGTGCTGAAGAGAGATTGGATTGCTCCTCCTTTTAATGGGTTGACAATAAACATGTGGGCGCTGCTTTCGTTTGCCTGCACGTCTGAGTTCCTCGGCCTGTAATGAGAGTTCCCGTATTCGAGCTTTTCAAGGGCATCGGCAAGAGCCCAGGGTTTTTTGCAGATATTAGCCCCTTCTGCGTCAGCTGCAAATTCTCTTGACCTTGAGATTGCAAGCTGTATCAGCATTGCAGCAAGTGGTGCAAGAACCGCCATCGCAATGAGGCCTATAATTCCACCGCCGTTTTCGTCATCATCCCTGCCACCGAAGCCGCCGAAAATTGCAGCCCACTGGGCCCATCTGGCCATCATTGTGACAACACCTGCAAGGGTTGCAGCTATAGTACTTATCAGGGTGTCCCTATTCTTCACATGTGCAAGTTCGTGTGCCAGCACACCTTCCATTTCTTCATAAGAGAGTAATTCAAGAATTCCAGTTGTAGCAGCCACAGCCGCATTTTGTGGGTTTCTCCCGGTTGCAAAGGCATTCGGCATTCCGGATTCTACGATGTACACTTTAGGTTTTGGCATTCCTGCTTTCATAACGAGTCCATCGACAATCCTGTGCAGGTTCGGAGCTTCGGCTGGGGAAACCTCCTTTGCCCTGTACATCTTGAGCACTATCTTGTCGCTGTACCAGTAGCTTCCGAAATTGAGGATTAATGCAAACAGGAATGCAATGATCATTCCGCCTGTACCGCCAAAGTAGTCTCCTATCAGAACCAGGAGACCTGTAAGGGCGGCAAGCAAAACTGTAGTTTTAAGCATGTTCTTCATGACTTATCACGCGACGTCCTCCCAGGCTAATGTCTGGGTTTTCGGTCTTTGACTTCTATATTCCAAACTTATTTCTATAAGTTAGGGGTAGAAGTAGTTTTAGTTATTCTGATTACAGATATATATTTTTCTTCTGCAAACGCAGGTTAGCACAAATATGCTAATCTGTTTTTTCACTTATATTTAGCTAGTTTTAAATCCTATTATATGGAAAACCCTTTTCTCAAAAAGGGGAATTCCCTATGTTAAAGATATGTAGTATTCTTCCCTCTGAAAACTCCCTGATGCTCCAAACTTAGAACATCTATCAATATTTCTTCTTACATATATTTAAATTTAGTGGGAATTTCTTCTTACATACGTAAATCTAGTTGAGATTTGTATCATTTAGTTAGATTTCAAACTAATATTGGGCTCAAAGTATATCTATTTATTGAAAGATATTTCCTGAATGACTTATATAATTTAATAAATTTAGGGGTTGAGGTTAAGATTTCTCAGGAAGGGTTTGGGGTTAAGACACACTCTAAGATCGCCTGCGCGGTTAATCTCTAGAAATCTATTCATTTGGATTCGGTTAAGATACGAATTGTTCCAAACATATTACTTTCATCGTAATTTTCGTCAACTACAAAATTGGATATCAATATGCGATTAGAATATGAGTAGTCAATTTTGGGTTAACAAAATCCTTAACCGAATACAAATAGAAATCTATTAGAATCTCAATGTTAAGATCTGGAGAATTATAGTCAACACATAAATTAATTACACTTTTAAACGGTATAATCAGAAAATACAACAAGGCAAGGAAAATTCAATCAAAACCCTATAACCATGGAAAGATATGGAAATAAATGTGTTCACACTTTCTTTCTTCCGTGTTTTCTTTGCTTTCAGTAGTTTATATTTTTCACTTGAATTTTCCAGGGATATTAATTAAGATTATAGTTTTTGTTTGTGTAAATACTTCCTGTCTTGATTATAATACAGCCAATTTCCTGAAAAACCATCAATATGCCTTAAAAGCGCAGGAACTCTTTAAAAACATGTTCGGGAGCGTTTTCCTTTCTCTTACGGAATGGAATATATTTTTATATCATTATGTTTATCCGAACATAACGACTAAACTATTGAAAGTCTGTTAGGTATTTCTATGCGTGGAAAAATAGGTACGATATTGATACTCTCTATGCTGGTTCTGGCTGTTGCATCCTGTGGATGTGCAGAAAATACGGATCAGCAGGCGGTTCAGAATTCAAGCGCTGAACTTCAGAACTCAGGTACTGTGCAGATCACCGATATGCTGGGCAGGCAGCTAACTGTGCCCGAGGAACTATCTTCGGTAGTAGCCACTTCTCCCCCGTCAACTATCCTCGTTTATATGCTTGCGCCGGACAAACTTGCAGGCTGGAATTTCAAAAACAATTTCACCCAGCCTTTCATGGATGAAAATTACTTAAGTCTGCCTGTAATAGGGGGCTGGTTCGGGGGACAGACCGGGAACTATGAAACTATAATCGACATGCATCCTGACATTGTGGTTGAAGGTTATACCACGGATGGAGAAATCCACGAAGCCATAGAACGCCGGCAGGGAAGTTTCGGCAGCATTCCGGTGGTTGCTGTTGATGATTCCATTATCTTTGTGATACAATCTGACCCTACTATCGAATACATGGGTAAGCTGCTTGACTGTGAAACCCAGGCTGAAAAACTGATTGAGTTCCGCAGTTCAATTCTCAATGAGATCAACAGCACTGTAAAAGATATCCCTGAAGATGAAAAAGTGCGTGTTTACTATGCCGAAGGCCCAAAAGGGCTGATGACCGACCCCTCAGGCTCTCAGCACTCTCAGGTTATTGATATCTGCGGTGGCATCAATGTTGCAGATTGCCAGCTTACGCCAGGGAAAGGCATGACGCAGGTTTCAATAGAGCAGGTCATGACCTGGAATCCCGAGGTAATCATTACGTCAAATCCGCAGTTCTATTTAACGGTGTATTCTGACCCTCTCTGGGCAAGCGTGGATGCTGTGCAGAACAAACGAGTATACCTTGCTCCTCAAAATCCTTTCTGCTGGATTGACAGGCCCCAGGGTCCTCACCTCATCATCGGGACTGCATGGACTGCAAAAATACTGTATCCGGACCTTTTCACAGATATGGATCTTCCCCAGTTGACCCGCGAGTTCTACTCGGAATTCTTCCACTATGATCTCACAGATAAAGAACTGGGTATGCTACTTAACCCTTCAGCAGAGGCTAAGACGTGAGCGAGAAGGGCAAATCTCCAGGATTTCCCTACATTGCCGAGCACATTTTTGCTCCTATCTACCCTGTGATAGCGGCTCATATAGTCGAAGATAGCGGGATAAAACAGGGCATATGCCTGGACCTGGGATGCGGTATAGCGTCCCTGGGAATTGCTGTTGCAGATATCACGGAGATGCAGGTCTATGGCGTTGATTTTTCAATGGATATGTGCAGGCGTTCAAAAGACAAAGCTTACCGCCACTGCCTTTCAGGTAAAGTTGTTCCCGTGCAGGCTGATGTACACCTGCTCCCCTTCAGGGATAACTGCGCAGCCCTCATAGTAAGCCGCGGTTCAGTATTTTTCTGGAATGACCTGTCTGTAGCTTTCACGGAAATCTCCCGCGTCCTTGCTCCGGGCGGTCAGGCCTGGATAGGAGGCGGTTTTGGCACAAAAGAGTTGAGAGCACAGATCTCTGGAAAAATGGCCGAAATAGACCCGGAATGGCATGACAGTTCAAAAGAACGGCTCAGTCCGGAAAACCTTCAAGCTATACAGGAAGCTGGAAGGCAGACAGCCATTCCCTGCCGTGTAGTCCAGGACGATTCGGGTTTCTGGTTGGTATTAAGCAAGGAAGTGAGCAAGGGAGGTTAAAAAATGCAGTGCAATGTGTGCGAATTCAGGTGTGAAATCAATGAATACAGCAGGGGCAGGTGCGGCACTTACGCCTGTGCTGGCGATACCATAGTCCAGGGTCCTAATGTGGGATACATGGGTGCATATCCTGTTTCCATAGAATCAATTCCTTTGCTTCATTATTATCCCTCAGGTAAGTTCCTTCAGGTCTTCAGTACTGGCTGCAATTTCCAATGTTCCGGGTGTGTGGCTCGCTTGCTGGCATCAGGAAAACATCTTTCCCACACCCCCCTCATTCCCTCTCAGGTAGTGGAAAGAGCCCTGCAGCAACAGTGTCTGGGTGTAGTTTCTACACTGAATGAGCCTGCTGCAAATTACTATCTTTTCAGGGACCTTGCAGAGAAGGCAAAAGAAAAAGGTTTGCTCGTAGGCTGTTCCACCAACTGCTATTTCACAGGCGAGACTTTAGAAGAGTTTGGACAATTTGTGGATTTCGTAAATATCGGAATTAAAGGTTATTCTGATAAGAGTTACATAAACTGCGGAGTTCCATCCTCAGCTCCTGTTTTCCGCAACATTTCCCGACTTTTCGATATGGGTGTGCATGTTGAAACTTCAGTTGTTTACTCAAGGAGCAATGAGGACGATGCGATAAAAGTTGCAGAAACACTGTCTGATATTTCCTCCACCATTCCGGTTCAGGTCATGAGATTTATTCCTTTTGGGGAGGCTCCAATTGAGCTTGAACCCTCAATAGGAGAGGCTGAGAGCCTGTGCGCTGCTTTGCGTAAGCACGTAGATTATGTTTATCTCTTCAATTCTCCTGGTACGGAATTCTTGAATACTTACTGTCCTGAATGTGGCAGCCTCCTGATTGATCGGGAATTTCACGGCCCCATGGGATCCAGGCCTCTAAAACCCTGGATAAATTACACCTGTGCTTGCGGGAGCAGTGTCCCGGTTAAGGGGACAACTGCAACTGAAAGTTTCAGTGAGGCAGGTTTCATTGGCGGTTACAGGATAAGCCGGGCTTTCGCTATGGTCCATGCAGTACTTACATGTCTGGGAATACTGGACGATTCCAGGTTAATAGAGACCTGGGAAAAAATCTCCGATACCGGGACCCTTATGGAAATACACCATATGGTCCAGCAGCCATACTCTTATCTTGAGTTTATCAGGCTTGTTGCTGAAAAGGCAAATGTGCCGGAAAAAGGAGAAGAATTTATTTCCTTTATCCGTCCACGCCTGGAGCTTGTCCAGTCCCTTGCAGCAGAAAACAGCGGTCATAAGAAGGTGTATTACTGCATGGGCTCTCCTCTCTTTGCCCTGAACGCCGGGAGGATGGAAAATAACCTTGTGACATTTTCCGGGGGCATGAGCATCAATAAACAGCTTCAAAAAGAAGGCAAACCGGGTGTAAATGTTTCTCCTTCATTCATCAATGAGCATAATCCGGACACTATTTTCATCTCCGGTTTCCTTTCCCGCCCCCTTGATGAATTCTACGGCCTGTGCCGGCAATACGGCATAGAGGCAGATGCTGTAAAACAGCAGCGGGCTTATGTGATTCCCCCATCCTGGGATTTTGGAAACCCCCGTTGGATACTGGGACTCATGTACATAGCAGACAGGCTACACCCAGGAAACTCAGGAATTGACCTGAAAAAGGAAGCAGAAGAGTTTTACCAGCGGTTTTACGGCATACCATTTGAGGAAGCCACGCCTAACAGGTCTTTTCACAGGCCTTCCTCCGGGGGGATCTGGCCCAGGCATGTGACGAGGTTCACTCATGCTTGATTGCAGGCGTTCCCGCGCTGTTCTGGTGTACCTGCTGCCTATCGCCTTACTCATAGGCTCCCTTTTTGTAGGGAGATATCAGACTCCTGTCTCGGCGGTTGTGGATGAGAGTATGAAAGCTTTTTCATATCTCTTTTTTGGCACTCCTGCTTCGGTTTCCACTCATCACACCGTATTATTTAATGTAAGGCTGCCCAGGATACTTGCAGCTTTGCTTGTAGGAGCTGCACTTTCTGTAGCCGGGGCCTCTTTTCAGGGGATCTTTCGCAATCCCCTTGTCTCTCCCTATATCCTGGGAGTGGGCGCAGGTGCAGGTTTTGGAGCATGCCTGGCAATACTGCTGTGGAATAGTTATCTGTTTATACAGCTGATGGCATTTGCTTTCGGACTGCTGGCGATGTTTCTTGCCATAAGTATGGGTAAGGCCAGTAAAGGTACTGGGACTCTTGTGCTTGTGCTTTCCGGCATGATAGTAGGTTCTGTTTTCACGGCTCTTACCTCACTGGTAAAATATGTGGCAGATCCTTATGATGAACTTCCTGCAATAGTATTCTGGCTTATGGGGAGCCTTGCTGATGTCAGGTATGACGATCTGCTCTACATATCATTGCCGATATTTGTTGGGGCTCTGGTGTTATTTCTTCTCAGGTGGCGTATCAATATTCTGTCTCTTGGAGACGAGGAAGCTAAAGCCCTTGGGATAAACGTGGAAAAAATGCGCCTGATTATTATTGTTTGTGCAACCCTCATGACTTCAGCAGCGGTCAGCATCAGCGGTGTGATTGGCTGGGTCGGACTGGTCGTGCCCCATATCTCAAGGATGATTGTTGGGCCCAACTACAGCCGCCTCTTGCCCATGAGCATGGTTATCGGATCATCGTTTATGCTGCTTGTAGATGACCTGTCAAGGACTATTGCCGCTACGGAAATTCCCCTGGGAATCCTCACTTCCCTGGTAGGCGCTCCTTTGTTTGCATATCTTCTCAGAAGGGGGCGCATGGGATGGAATTGATGCTGGAAGTGAAATCCCTTGCCTTTTCCTATGGAAACGGACCGGTCTTTGAGAATGTATCTTTCTCGCTAAAGAAGGGCGAGGTTATGTGCATCCTGGGCCCGAATGGGGCGGGAAAGTCCACATTGATCAAGTGCATTGCAGGGATTCTCAAACCTGCAGCCGGCTCTATCCGAATTCTTGGAGAGGATACAGCTTCTCTCGGGGTAAAAGGGATTGCCCGGCGTATAGGTTATGTGCCCCAGCAGAATGAGGTTGTGTTTCCTTTTTCCGTACTGGATTTTGTTATAATGGGCCGTGCTCCTCATCTTTCCATGTTTGCATCCCCTNNCCGGTCTTTGAGAATGTATCTTTCTCACTAAAAAAGGGCGAGGTTATGTGCATACTGGGCCCGAACGGGGCGGGAAAGTCCACATTGATCAAGTGCATTGCAGGGATTCTCAAACCTGCCGCCGGCTCTATCCGAATTCTGGGAGAGGATACAACTTCTCTCGGGGCAAGGGGCATTGCCCGGCTTATAGGTTATGTGCCCCAGCAGAATGAGGTTGTGTTTCCTTTTTCCGTACTGGATTTTGTTATAATGGGCCGTGCTCCTCATCTTNNCATCTTTCCATGTTTGCATCCCCTGGTGCCGAGGATATGGAGATTGCAAAGGATTCACTTGCAGTGGTGGGGCTTTCTGACCTTGCGGAAAGGCCAGTTTCCAGTCTCAGCGGCGGGCAGAGCCAGATGGTGCTGATTGCCCGGGCTCTAGTCCAGAAGCCGTCTCTGCTTTTGCTGGACGAGCCAACTTCTCACCTTGACTTTGGCAACCAGATCCTTGTGCTGGAAACTGTGCAGAGACTGGCATCTATGGGGATATCCATCGTGATGAACACCCATATGCCGGACCATGCTTTCCTGGTGGGCAACAGAGCTGCAGCCCTGACCGGAGGCAAGCTGGTTGCCCTGGGAGAGGTTGAAACGGTTGTAACCAGCAAAATGATGTCTTTGGTCTATGGTGTAAAAGTAGCTGTCAGGGAAATAGAGGATATGAAAAGGAAAGTGTGTCTGCCCTTGCGAGTGAAATGATAGTGTCGCGAATTTGCTGTTAATTCGAAGCCAAATTTTTGTATATAGTGGGAAAATGAATCTCCCGATATGGAATTTTCTTCCCAATTACTTCTTGAGATTTATAATTTTACAGAAAAATCGGCACAATGCCAATATTCAATGATCTTAATAATAATGGACTTTTGCCAGGTTTCTCAGGATAGCGCGTCTGTACTTTACTGCAGGGTAACCGTAAATAACCACTATTCCAGGTTGGTTTCGGGTTTTGATTCCGTACTTTTCTTTAACTTTTTTGCCCCCACTTTTCAGCATAGGGCCGATGGTTCCTATCATACAGCTTCCTAAGCCCAGCGTTTCAGCAGCAAGCATTGCATAAGTGGCTGTGATGAACGGATCTGCTGGATCAGCATAAGGAGATACATGGAAGTACATTGCAAGAGGGGCTCCGTAGAGCAGGTAATCAGTATCTTCTTTTCTCATTTCTTCAAAGATTTCGATTACTGGATTCATGAATTTGTCCAGGAGTTCATACTCTTCCCTCTTCATGAGAAGCCGCATCAGGAGAAGTGTGGGTTTTGAAAATATCCATTTCTGGCTTTTCATAAGCTCTAACATGTCATCGGAAAATTCCCTTACTTTTTCTTTTCCGTTTATAACCAGGACCTCAACATCTGAAGGTGGAATTCCCATGGGTGCCTTGCTTGCTGCTTCCAGGATCCTGTCTATTTTTTCCTGCTCGATTTCTCTGTCCTCAAATTCCCGGGTGCTGCGTCTGGCAAGCATTAGAGCCATAAGTTCTTCATACTCTGCTCGGGTTTCCAAGGCAGGAATGTTCATAAAGGAAGCTTGGGATATGTCTCTTCCTTCGACCGCGATCGCTCCTGTTGGGCAAACTGCGGCACAATGTCAGCAGCCGATGCAGCCAAAATAGCGGGTTTGGTCGATCCTTACTTTACCGTTTTCAGAGTAGAGAGGGGCTCCTTTGCAGACTTTAACACAGAGACAGCAGGCTTTACACTTCTCGTAATCGATCCTGACAGTTGCAGTTTCAGAGTACCTGGCTGTAGGAATGCCCATAAGTTTTGTTCTGAGCGACTGTTATAAAAATCTTTTGTTGAATACAGGTAAACCAGAACTGAAGACGTTTTTCCTGTCGGTTTGAGCGCCTTTTCCGAGTTACTCTCACCCTGCTTCAAGATTCCGATCAAAAATATGAGACTCCAATCAAATATATGAACTGGAGTAACTTTATGAGGTAAAGTGACTTATATTTCATAATTGAGAGAGTGACTGATTAGAGAATGACTGATAAGAGAGTGACTGATTAGAGAATGACTGATAAGAGAGTGACTGAT
>DADO01000018.1:46428-52557 GCA_002509325.1 Methanosarcina sp. UBA402
TGACTGATAAGAGAGTGACTGATTAGAGAATGACTGATAAGAGAGTGACTGATTAGAGAATGACTGATAAAAGAGTGACTGATTAGAGAGTGACTGCCATGAAAGCCGCCTGCATCCAGATGAATATCTTCCTTTGCTCAAAACAGGAAAACCTTGAGCGTGCCCTCTCCCTGGCAGAAGAAGCAGTTTCGAAAGACGCTGAACTGCTTGCATTTCCAGAAGTTTTCTCAACCGGGTTTTGCTATGACCGCATAGCTGAGGTGGCCGAGTCTGTTTCCGGTCCTACTCTGGAAGCTTTATGTGATTTTTCAAAGGAACATAGGTGTATTCTTGCAGGTTCAATGATAGAACAGAGAAAAAGGCAAGTAATAGGTGCAGAAAAGCCATCCTCCTCTCAGTTTAACCTGGGTTTCTGCATAGAATCCGGAAAGCTGGCCGGTATCCGCCGAAAAGTCCAGCTTTATGGTCCCGAAAAAAAATATTTTGCTTCTGGAGACAGCATAGCTCCTATCAGGCTGCAAAAGCACGGGCTCTCAATTGGGCTTATAGTCTGCAATGAACTCAGATATCCAGAAGTTGCCCGAAAACTGGCTCTAGAGGGAGCAGACCTGCTGGTCTCAGCTGCCGAGATTCCGGATTTTTATATCTATCCCTGGCGCATTATGTCTCTTTCGAGGGCGATTGAAAATCAGCTACCTCACATCGCCTGTAACAGGGTAGGGAAAGACAGGTATTCGACTTATCCAGGTAGCTCTTTTATTGCGGACGGATGGGGAAGGATTCTGGCAGAAGCTGGAAAAGAGGAATGTGTCCTTATAGGGGAAATTGATCTTGAAGAGGCAAAAGAAATCAGTCAAACTGGTTCTATTTGTGAAGATCGCAGGCCTGAACTGTATTAAAGGTTAGTATAAATGAAGATTAAATGAAGATTAAATGAAGACTAATTGCTGACCTGAAGGTTTGTAAGGTTCTGAATAAGACGTTTTTTTCGTTTTTTAATTCATATTTTCTTATATGGCGGCAGGCGAGACTGTGCCGAGGCTCCAGATAGAAAAGCTAAAAACATCTATCCCGTAATTCCTGTCAGATTTCAACCTGAATAAAACCCTGCCCTTTCTTGAGGTAGATAAAATATTCCTTATCCCTAAAAAAGAATTCCAAAAAATCCAGAATCCAGAAGATAAAAAGTAGTTAAAAAGGTAAACCCTGCCGGGTTACCCTTTTAGTTCTTTAATTATCAGTTCGCGTGCAGTTTTTGCGTCTGCTGTGCCTTTTGTCTTTTTCATGACCTGCCCCACAAGGAAGTTTAAGGATTTCTCCGTGCCTCCAAGATAGTCCTGTACTGCAGCTTCATTTTCGGCTATTGCTTCAGCAACCGCTTTAGTTACCAGGTCGTCTTCGGCTTTGAAAAGGTTCTTTTCTTCGATAATCTGGAACGGGGATTTTTCCTCGCTGGTGTCAAGCATAGTTCGAATCACTTCAACTGCTGCCCTGTCACTGATTTTACCTTCGGCAAAGAGGTTAACCAGTTCTACCATATCTGAAACCTTAAAGGAATTCTTTATTTTCGGGTCTTTTGCATGGATGAAACCTATCCTCTTTCCGTCATAAGAAGAGATTGCAAGGTCACGGTAATTTAATTCCCCAAGAAAGACATCAGCTGTCCAGGTAGCTGCAAGCTTCGGGTCCACGCCCTTTGCACAGACGCCTTCATAGAAATCGGCAAGCATAATCTTTGACGTAAGAGATCTTGCATGCATATCTGTAATTTCATACTGTTCTGTGAAACGGGCACGCTTTGCATCCGGAAGTTCGGGAAGGGTCTCCCTAATTGCAGGAATCCAATCGGTAACGCGCATAGGCATGAGGTCAGGCTCGCGGAAGTAGCGGTAATCCTCAGCTTCTTCTTTTGTCCTCATTGAAAGCGTTACGCCCCTACCTTCGTCAAAGTGACGAGTCTCCTGTATGACTTCTCCTCCACGCCTGATTACGTTTTTCTGGCGCATAATCTCATAGAGAAGGGCTCTTTCAACTCCTTTGTGAGAGGAAATATTCTTAACCTCAACACGGGTACCCCAGTGGACCGAGACGTTTGCATCCACACGCATTGCTCCTTCCAGATTGCCGTCAAAAACATCCAGATACTCAAGGATATTCCTGAACTTGTCAAGGAACCTTCTTGCTTCTTTGGGGCTGCGCATATCAGGCTCTGTAACAGTCTCAATTAGGGGCATACCTGACCTGTTATAATCGATGAGGACACCCTTTGATTTTTCTATGCTCCCTATGTGCGCAAGCTTGCCAGGATCTTCTTCCATGTGGGCTCTTGTAATCCCTACCGTATGCTCCCCATCTTCGCCTTCAATTACAACTTTTCCATTGCTTACGATTGGGAAATCATACTGCGTAATCTGGAAACCTTTGGGAAGGTCAGGGTAGAAATAATTCTTCCTGTGGAACTGTGTCTCTTCGGCAATCTCTCCTTCAAGGGCAAGCCCAATTTTAATTGCGGCTTCTACTGCTTTTTTATTCAGCACCGGCAGTGCTCCTGGAAGACCAAGGCAGATTGGACAGGTGTGAGTGTTGGGAGCTGCATCGTGATAATCTGAAGAGCAACCGCAGAACATCTTGGTCTTAAGTTTGTTTAGCTGAACATGGATCTCAAGCCCAATCCTTACCCCGTCAGGGTTTTCATAGACCATTTACGCCACCTCCTGGGGCCTTTTTGTGTGATAATCCGTGCTCTGCTCGAAAGTGTATGCTGCACGCAGGACAGTGGGCTCGTCAAAGGGCTTGCCCATTATCTGAAGCCCTATTGGAAGGCCGTCAGTAAAACCACAGGGTACAGAAATCGAGGGTAAGCCTGCAAGATTGATCGGGCAGGTATTCACATCCGAAAGGTAGAGGGTGAGCGGATCTTCGATTGTTTCTCCTATTTTGAAAGCAGGGTTCGGCATAGTTGGAGCCATAAGCACATCAACTTTTGAGAGTGCCCTGTCAAAGTCCTTTTTCACAAGGGTCCTGACCTTCAGAGCTTTTAAGTAGTATTTGTCGTGGTATCCTGCTGAAAGAGCATAGGTTCCAAGGAGAATTCTTCTTTTCACTTCTGCCCCAAAACCTTCAGCTCTTGTCTTCGAAACCATAGTATGCCAGTTATCACCGCTAGCTCTAAAACCGTAACTGGTTCCATCGAAGCGGGCAAGGTTTGAGGAGGCTTCGCTCACTGCAATGATATAATACGAAGCAAGGGCATACTTTATATTGGGCATAGAAAGTTCTTCCCAGGCCGCTCCAAGACTCTCATACTTATGTATGGCATTCCATACGGCTTTTTCAACATCTGGGTGTATGCCTTCTCCGAAAAATTCCTTCGGGATTCCAATCTTGAGTCCTTTTACATCCTCGACAAGGGCTTTCTGATATTCGGTTTTACTGTCAATTGAAGTAGAATCCTTGTGGTCGTACCCAGCTATGACGTCCATAAGCACTGCAATGTCTGTTACGTTATTTGCAAGAGGGCCTACTTGCTCAAGAGAGTTTGCGTAAGCCACTACTCCGTGTCTGGAAACGGCTCCGTACGTAGGCTTAAGCCCAACAACCCCACAGAATGCTGCAGGGCAGCGTATTGATCCGCCTGTGTCTGAACCAAGGGCAAAGGGGGCTTGTCCTGCTGCAACGACGGCTGTACTGCCTCCGGAAGATCCGCCTGGCACTCTTTCAAGGTCCCAGGGGTTTGCAGTCGGCCCAAAATAGCTGGTTTCGGTAGAAGAACCCATTGCAAACTCGTCCATATTGGTTTTTCCAAGGATTACTGCGCCTGCAGCAAGGAGCTTCTCGATAACATGGGCATTGAAAGGAGGAATATAATTTTCGAGAAGCTTCGAACCGCAGCTGTTTGGCAGTCCGGCTACAGAAATATTGTCCTTTATCGCAATTGGCACGCCTGCAAGAGGGCCATTATGCCCCTTTGTGTCAATTTTCTTCGCCTGCTCAAGGGCTTTTTCAGAAACTGTTATATATCCGTTAATTTTGTTCTTTTTTATAACTTCGAGGTAGTGAGCTGTTATTTCTTCGGCTGAACTTTCTTCAATTTTCTCTTTTATCTGTGCAACACTCATCCATTTTGCCATAAAAATCCTCCTCAGCCGATTTTCGGAACCTTGAAAGTCCCATTCTGTTTATCTTCAGTGTTTTCAAGAACAACTTCCTGCGGGAGGGATTCTTCCACCATATCCTCCCTGAATACGTTATAAACCTCAGCCACATGATAAGTGGGAGCTACATCTTCGGTCTGTAATTCGTCAAGCTGTCCGAAGTATCCCAACACGGAATTAAGTTTTTCCATATATTCGACGGTTTCCTGTTCGCTAATATCAATGCGAGCAAGCCAGCCGATGTGTTCTACATCTTCTTTTGTGATCATGAAAGTTCCTCAAAAATAGAATGATTCCGAATAGAATGCCATTGGTGATGAATAATAGAAACAGGTTAATGGGTTAAATATATTCTCTCCTCTGCGCCGTTAATGCCTGAATTGTTCCTCAATAATAGAAAAGTTTCTTTTTTATTTTTATGTGATAGTAACCAATAAGATTTGATAGCAGTAAGTTATCCCATTATCTTTAACTTTTTCTGCCTCCTGTTAATATCATACATCTGAACTTTCTTCATTTTTGCGAGATTGAGTGTTTTCTCAAGTTCATCATCGGTGAGGTGCCTGGCTTCGATATAGCCATTGTCTACGGCTTCGTTGAAAATTTCGTATCCCAGTGCTGAGCGGGCAAGGACTGTAGTCCAGCCTATTGGGCTGCCAACTCCTCCAAAGGAGATATCCGAATTTTCGGCGGTAAGGTCTGTGCAGAAACGGCAGGATGAACTCCTATATTCGTCAAACTCACTAAGTTCGAAGACATGTTCCTTTCCATCTTTCAGAGTAACCTCGAATTTCCCTTTCCGGATTTTCATAGCATCTACATTTTCCAACAGTATTCCATAGCTTTCAAGCACGGCTTTAATTCCCTCATAGGAGAAAGTATCCATACAAAAAAGCCCGAGTTTGAGCACTTTCGCCCTCATGAAAAGATGCAGGAAACCGAAAGAGCTTTTCTGCATTTTGGTAACAGCATCGATATTGCAGCTTGTCCCTACAAAGGCGATGCTATTCATTCCCTGTTTAATCGAACTCATAAGGGCTTCAAGGGTCATGGAATGCGAGTAAATGCTGCCGCTGCTCTCAAGAATTTCTTCCCTGGTCTTCGCAACTATTGGTACAGGTTTCCAGGTTTCTTCTTTTGAGCGGACTGTGACCACGGCACAATCGATCAACCCTTCATCCAGGGCGTACAGGAGAAGAGAGGTTACAACCCCTCCATCCTGGCCCCTTACCTCGGGAATGGCCGATTTTGCTGCATATGCATACCTGAAACATCCTATGAGCCCTTCTTCTGTGGTTATAGTTCTTGGGCACTGATTGTAGCAAACCCCACAGGCTTTACAGGGTCCGATCAGTTTTGGTACGCCGCCGTCGATAGTTATGTATTCACAGCTTGCTGCGCAGGCTCCACAGAGGGTACAGATGCCCGGTTTTATGATATCCTTTCTCAGTTTTCCAAAGGAAATCTTTTCCTTTTCACTAAGGCTCCGCTTGAGCCGGATGACGCTTTTTTCCAGCACGTCGAATTTTTGTTTGCATTCGGGACCGCAGAAATAATATTTTCTCCCCCCGTAGTCCGAAACATATTTAGTGTTGTCAGGTATAATTTTCTTGCAAATAGGATCAAGCGGCATTAAGAACCTCCATAAGGTTATGTAGGAACTTGAGGAAATGCCATTAGGCATGCTCTTTTCAGGGAATGCTTCAGTGACAGCTTTTTAAATTACTTGTAATATATCTACGAAGTTGTATTGTCTACGCGGTTTTATAGCTTTAATTTTTATAATTTATATTTTTTATAATTATGCATCGTATTTATTCTTATAAGCATTTGTCAGGAATTCACCTGGAAAATGTTGCTCTAGAGCGAGAGATCCTGTCCAATGGATAATATCCGAAAAAAGGAAAAACAACAGTGCTAAAATAGATAACAGTAGTTCCGAATATCCTTAGTTCCGAAACCTGTTTTTTACAAA
>DADO01000018.1:52736-52873 GCA_002509325.1 Methanosarcina sp. UBA402
CCTTAGTTCCGAAACCTGTTTTTTACAAACGAAGGCATAATTAAAAAAGGTATCATGCGTCTTCGGTTAAGTGAAGAATCGTAATAATTTGTGTCCATTTCCATAGTTCTTGCCAAAAATTTTGGCATATTGAGGGC
>DADO01000136.1:0-539 GCA_002509325.1 Methanosarcina sp. UBA402
AACCGCTTTTTCTTATCCGACGCCGAAATAAGGCTGACAACAGGAATTATACTTATTTCCGTTGCCCTGCTCATGCAGTTTGAAATTATCTAATCTTAAAGAACTTTGGAATTATCAGTAAAAAGCCTGAATTCAAGCCAGCGTGGGCAGCGTGCAAATTAAGTTCATTTTTTAAGTATTTTTGATTAACTTCTTTTGCCCATAATTAACCCTCTTGAGCGCAACCGTTGCGCCGGTTGATCACGCCGTCGCCAGTGGGTTTTGATCAAACTTTTCTCAAAAGGTTGTGGTTGACCACGCCGTTTTCCAGTTTATTCAGGTAAGTCGACTCTCATGAGGAGTTGAATATAGCATTTCTTGTCCATAATTTAGCCCTCTTGGGCGCAACCGTTGCGCCGTTTGATCACGCTGTTTTCCGGTTAATTCAGGAAAATCGACTCTCACGAAGAGTTGAATATAGCATTTCTTGCCTAATTAACCCTCTTGAGCGAACGAAGTGAGCGAAAAGGGCCCCATGCTCCCGAAGCGGAACTCGGGAA